>JAGCTZ010000076.1 GCA_017963165.1 Treponema sp. | reverse complement strand
TTTATGACAAAAATTTCCAGATTCCTGTTTATTAGTTTAATTTGTTTTTTCATCAGTGGAAATGTTTTTGCTGGCAATAAACCGAATTATGCTGATACTATGAAGTTTTTCAGAGCTTGTTCAACCGGTGATACAACGGCTGCAGAAGACTTTTTGAAACAATATCCAGATTGTGCTGATATTGAGCTTACCATTGATTTTGAAAGACTTACATCTGAAGCTTTAGAAATAGCAGATTCTAGTGAATCATTTTTGCAACAGATTATAAGCCATCTTATTATAAAAGCGGTTAACAAGGCTTTTGAAAATAATCCCGAATCACTTGAGATTATAAATAATTACAAGTCATATCCTATAATTATTGCTTCTCAATATGGAAACATTGATATAGTAAAATTGCTGATATCATATAATTCGAATTTAAAGCTTAAAGACAATTATGAGAACACTGCCTTAATACTGGCTTCTCATAACGGACATGTTGAAGTTGTAAAAGAACTGCTGGAAAATAAAGCTGAAATCAATACAAAAAATATTATAGGTGCAACAGCTTTGATGCTTGCATCTTATAATAATCAGCTTGAAGTTGTAAAAGAACTGTTGAAAAACAATGCAAATATAAGCACAAGAATGAACGATGGTTGGACAGCATTAATTCTTGCTTCTGAGCAAGGTCATGTTGAAATTGTACAGGAATTGCTTAGAAACAATGCGGATATAAATGAAAAGACTGATGCTGGAATAACATCGTTGATGTATGCTGCACAGAATGGGCATATAGAACTTGTAAAAGAACTGTTGAAAAACAAGGCTGATATAACCATAAAAAGTAGTGTTGGTGGAACAGCATTTATAGTAGCTGCAGAAACTGGAAAAGTTGAAGTTGTAAAAGAATTATTGCAAAACGGCGCAGATATAAATGAAAAAGCAAATGATGGTGCAACAGCTTTAATGCACGCTTCACAGAATAATCGTCTGGAAGTTGTGAAAGAGCTGCTTAAAAATAAAGCTGATATTAATTCGAAAAAAAATGATGGTGCAACAGCATTAATGCTTGCTTCTCAAAATGACCATCTGGAAATTGTTAAAGTGCTGCTGCAAAACAAAGCAGATATGAATATAAAAAATAGTGTTGGTGGAACAGCATTAATGGCTGCTGTTGAACAGGGTTATATAAAGGTTGTGAAGGAATTACTAAAAAACAAAGCTGATTTAAACGTAAAGAATAATGATGGTTGGACAGCTTTGATGTATGCTGCTGATAAAGGTCATCTAGAAGTTGTAAAAGAACTGCTTAAAGGCAAAGCGGATGTAAATGCAAAAGAGAATAAGAATTGGACAGCATTAATGATAGCATCTCAACATAACAATCCAGAAATTATACGGGAACTGGTTAAAAGCAGAGCTGACTTAAACGTAAAGTGTAATGACAGTTGGACAGCATTAATGGTAGCTGCTGACAGAAATTATCCAGAAGTTGTAAGGGAACTGGTGAAAGGCAAAGCTGACTTAAACGTAAAAACTAATGATGGATGGACAGCATTGATGATAGCTGCTGACAGAGGATATCTTGAAGTTGTAAAAGAACTGTTGAAAGGTAAAGTTAATGTAAATGCAAAAGAGAATAACGATTGGACGGCATTAATGATAGCATCTCAACATAATGATCCTGAAATAGTAAGAGAATTGCTGATTAATAAAGCTGACGTAAACGCAAAACAGAATGGCGGTTGGACAGCATTAATGCTTGCATCTACTAATGGGTATCTTGAAGTTGTAAAGGAGCTGCTGAAAGGTAAAGCAGATGTAGATGTAAAAGAAGCTAATGGCTGGACGGCGTTAATGCTGGCATCTCAATATGATAATCCTGAAATTATAAGTGAACTGCTGAATAATAAAGCTGACGTAAATGCAACAAAAGATGATAATTGGACAGCGTTAATAACAGCTTCTGAAAAAGGTTATATTGATGTCTTGAAAGAACTTCTAAAAAGCAATCCCGATGTAAACCTAAAATATAGTGAAAATGGCTGGACAGCATTAATGTATGCTGTTGATAGGGGGCATCTTGAAGTTGTCAAAGAGCTCCTGAAAAGCAACGCTGATGTAAATACAAAAGATAATAAGGGTTTGACAGCATTGATGTATGCTGTTGACAGGGGACATCTTGAAGTTATGAAAGAACTGTTGAATAATAATGCTGATGTAAATGCAAGAGATAATAACAATTTAACAGTGTTGATGAAAATAGCTACGTTCCCCAATTATAATCTTGAAAGTTTAAAAGAACTTCTAAAATCTGATGATATAGATATAAATGCAAAAACTGAATATGGTTGGACTGCGTTGATGCAAGCTGCACAAAGGGGTCGTGTTGAAATTGTAAAAGAATTGCTAAAACACGGTGCTGATGTCAATGCAAAAATGGTTAGCGGTTTGACAGCTTCAATGCTTGCTGCCCAACAAGGATATACTGAAGTTGTCAATCTGCTGAAAGCAGCAGGCGCAAAATAGCCCTGCAAAATCCTGCGGCACGGAGCAGAAAATGCGATATGCACACAATTGTGAGCATAGCGAACACGCTTGTGTGCCAATAGCGTGTTTTCTGCGGGAGTACCGCAAGCATTGTTGCAACGCTTTTGGGGATGTGAGCAACTTCTTTAAAAGTACAGCACGCTCTCAAAGCAGACGTTCTGTTCCTGCTTGCCGGTTATTGTAATTGTGTTCTGCGCTTTGTCTTCTGACTTAAAGAGCTTTAAAGTCTGGCCGCACGTTGCTTCCTTTGCGTAGTTCAGACGGAAATCTTTGAGCTGCATAGACTGCTGTTCTTCGGTGAGACAGTCTGTGATGTAATCGCCGTATTTTGAGTTGTTCACATGACCGTTGCCGTCAAGCTCGCTCGGGCGCACTTTGCGCTCTTCAAGAAAAGCGGCGTTCTCGTCCTGCTGAATCTTGCCGCATTCCAAAGAATCAAGCGGTGTGCTGAAAGTTGGCGCTTCCCGCAGCGTAAACAGCGCCGGCTTGATGATGCGCCGCGTAGACGGATTCACGATTAGCCACGAGCTTACGCCCGAAACAAGCTTTTCGCAGTTGTCGGCGGTAATCTCATATTTTCTGAAAAGCTGAAGCCCCTGTGGCGCTTCTTCCCATGTATGCACGGTAATCAAGTCGTTGGTTTTCGGCATTTTGTGCAGCCTGAACGCAACGCGCGAAAGCAGAATCGCCGTATCGTGTTCAGCTAAAAAGTTCCAAGAAAGGCCGCGCTCGTTAAAGTCTTCGACAGCCGCATCAGAAGTTATCGCAAGAAGCTCCGAAAGCTTAAGCCTGTGAAACTTGTCGCACTGGCTGAAAGAAAGCTTCATCTCCTTATGAAAGTACAATTTCTCATCATGATATTGCTTGAACGAAACCATTTTCTGCTCCTGTTTTTCAGTGGCTTCAGTCTACAAAAAAACAGCAGATTTTGCTATATGCTCGCCGAATTCCGCAATGCATGATATAATAACAGCAGGAGGAACGAACTATGTCAGATGCAGCATTTGCAGAATTGCAGACGAAGGTGAAAACGCTTCCGCTTTATCAAGTTAAGATTTTATGGAATCAACTTAGCGAAATCATGGCGGAGAATGACCAAAACGAAAACGATAAATTCGTTTTTGACAGCCTTGTCAATCATACAGAACGTGCCGACCGTGCAGATGACTATATAAGGGAGTTCCGCGATAATGACAGATTCTAAAATCTATCTTGATACAGCTCCGTTCATATATTTTCTGGAAAAGAATGCATTGTA
>JAGCTZ010000075.1 GCA_017963165.1 Treponema sp. | reverse complement strand
TACAAATAAGGGGGCTCGCAGTCAATGAAAAGTATTTTAATAAAAGACACAACAAAGGAAGAAAGAGAAAGAATAGTTGCAGACGCTCTTGGCTGCGGAAGTGATTGCTCCATGTGCTGTGCCTGCGGTGGCATGGAAATTGACTACCAGCAGTACATAGACGGCAAAAAAGAAATTGCCCAGCTCAACGCAGAGTACCGTGCAAATACTATGATTGGGCATTAGAAATGTTTATATGCTCGTAATGTAGTTCATTTTCATTTGCTTCAATCAATAAATACGAAGGATTATCCAATCCGGAAGCGGAAACAGAAACCACATTTCCTTTTACGAGATTCTGATGACAGTGACCTATTACGACAAGTTCATATCTCTTTACATCTTCGTTTTCACAGGCTTTATCAAAAGTTCCGTCTTTTAAAGATGACAGCTGATAATAGGGATATGCTGAATCAAGGTCAGAAAAAAGAAAATGCGCAAAAAGCATAATGTGTCCGAGGCATTTCATTTCATAATACAAAGGCATCTGTTTTACAAACTGCAACTGTTCATCAGAAAGCTTTTTCCTTGCACTGTCATAATAATATCTGAGATATTCTACATCGGGATCGATATCTACACCATTTGCAAGATAGAGTTCGCAGTTTCCTTTAACGCAGACGATTTCGCTGTTTTTTAATAATTCCAGGCATTCTATTTCTTCATTGCCTCTTTGAAAAATATCACCAAGAAACACGATTTTGTCGGGGTTCTCCTTCTTTATCTGTTCAAGTGCTGATTTTAGTGCTTGCAAGTTACCATGAATATCCGAAAATACTGCAATTCTCATGAATGTTTTTCTCCTTGTATATATTCGGATATCTCACTTTGCTATAATGGCTACAAAAGCACCTGCAACAAGTGATGCAGGAATGCCAAGTAACATACCCTTTAATGAACCCTTCACATGGAACAAATAGTCTTTATATCCTCTCATTCCTTCTGTTCCCGGAATAATTACTCGCTTGCTGTGGCAAAACCAGATCCAGTCTATCACAAAACAATCATACCAATTAGCTACTGTCCATAATAGATATGTAAAGCCTGCGCCTTTCAAGAAGTTATCTGCCCCATTAAAGCGATACACTACAAATCCAAACAGCATTCCAATCACCGCAATTGCAATAACTCTTTTTACTAAGAACTTTTTCGACTTTCGATTTTGCGATTCTTTAACCAGCCCAAGTTCAATGGCCTTTTGGTAAATATCTAGCGGATAATCATGAACCATTGATAGTGGATTCTTAAGTACCGCAGGTACCACCATCAAGGTAAAAATTATAAATAAAATCAAGAACTCTATTATCAAAATCAAATTGTTCGCTCCTTACTTAAATATTAATTCCAAAATTTTATCAAGGATTGTATCTATTGTTTTTTCATATACACTTTCATGAAGTTCATCTTTTGCTTCGGCGGTTAATACCAGAATCTTTGTCATGTTCGCCAGTAAAAGCAAATCAATATCTTTTCTGACGCCATCTATCATCCCCAGCAGTTGAGTTGCGATAACGCTTTCTTTCTCTTCATTTGGTTCAAAATCAGAAGTCTCCTGCATCAGTTTTGATTCATCTTCAAGAGTCATATTCGCGTAAATGCTTTTTTCTTTATCAACCAGATAACGGAAATATAAGCGGACATCTTCTTTTCCAAGTTTTCTTTTTCCGGACAAAACATCTTCACCAAGGAGAAGCGGCAGCATTTTTTGTCTGTGATAGCGAATAAGTGTGACAAGATATTCCTCTTTATTTTTCCAAAAGTGATAGAAGGTACCTTTGGCAATTCCCGCTGCATTCGTAATCTTCGAAATGGAAGTGTGAGTTACTCCATATTCTTTTATCAGGGGAAATCCGGCTTCTAACATAGCGATTCTTAATTCGTCCCTTTGTTCATTTGTAAAAACTCTGTCAGGCGTAATTTGCTCCTTTATGTGACCAAAAATATATTATGGTCACATAAAGAAAAATATCATAAGCAGTTTGATTTGTCAATGTGCTGCATTTGTGTCGGAATCGTGTGCTGTGCTTGCGGTGGTATGGAAATTGCCCAGCTCAACGTAGAATACCGGGCAAATACTATGATTGGGCATTAGAATGGATAATTGCACCCGTAACATCCTCTTAAAAAAATGCATACATTGTGATATTCTGTAAGCATCTTATATGGAAAACGAAATAATCTTATACACAGACGAAAACGGTAGAACAAATGTTTCTGTTCGCTTTGCAGATGAAGATGTTTGGGTAACTCAAAATCAACTTGCCGAAATATACAATACTACGCAGCAGAATATTAGTCTTCATATAGATAACATTTACAAAGATGGCGAACTTCCGAAAGATGCAACTTACAAGGATTTCTTGTTAGTTCAAAAAGAAGGGAATCGTAATGTAAAACGTAATGTGGCTCATTATAACCTCGATGTAATTATCGCAATCGGCTATCGCGTTCAATCTGATGTTGCTGTTCGTTTTCGACGATGGGCTACGCAGAGACTTCATGAGTATATTCAGAAAGGTTTTACCATGGATGATGAGCGGTTAAAGCAGGGAAGAAACCGATATTTTAAGGAACTCCTGCAAAGAATCCGCGACATTCGCTCAAGTGAAAGAAATTTTTACCAGCAGGTTACAGATATTTACGCAACCGCAACTGATTATGATCCTCGTTCAAAAATGACATTGAACTTTTTTGCGACAGTCCAGAATAAATTACATGTTTTTGCAGGATGTAAGTAAAATAGAAACGCGTTAGGGATTG
>JAGCTZ010000074.1 GCA_017963165.1 Treponema sp. | reverse complement strand
GTCCGGCACAATCCAGTCCTTGTGGCTTTCCAAGAAGTCAATCAACTTCTGCTGGTAAGAACCCATCTTGAAGAAGTAGTTCTTTTCCTTGAGCCATTCGACCGGGCGGTGGCTGATCGGGTCGCACTTGTTTTCGTCGAGTTCGTCTTCGCTGAAGAAGCGTTCTTCGCCGACGGAGTACCAGCCTTCGTATTCCTTAGAGTAAATTTCACCCTTGTCCCAGAGCTTCTGCAAGCATTCTTGCACGTATGCCTTGTGTTCCGGCATTGTGGTGCGGATGAAGAAATCATTGCTGATTCCCATCTTTTTCCAGAGGTCTTCGAAGCGGTGGTAGTATTCATCCACATGTTCTTGCGGGGTAACGCCACGCTTCGCGGCGGCGCGCTGCACCTTTTGACCGTGTTCGTCTGTGCCGGTCAAAAAGAATGTCTGGTAGCCGATAATCTTGTGGAAGCGCGTAAGAATGTCCGCCAAAACGGTGGTGTAGGAATGCCCGATATGCGGGGCATCATTGACATAGTAAATAGGAGTTGTAACGTAAAAATTTTTCATGGGCTAAAAGTTAGAAAAATTAGCCTGTTTTGGCGAGAATATGCGTGAATTTACGCTTTTGTTGTAGTACGTTTTTTATATTCAGAATATATTTTTTTGTTATAAAGTTTTAATAGGAGCTCTATATGGAATTTGCTGAATTAGTCAAAAATCGCTACAGTTGCCGAGCCTTTGCAGAACGTGCTGTAGAACCGGAAAAACTGATGATGGTGCTTGAGGCCGGACGCCTTTCGCCGACTGCAGTAAATGGCCAGCCGGTGATTGTCAAGGTTTTGGAATCGCCCGATTCTCTCAAGAAAATTCGCGGTCTTACTCGTATGGCTTACAACGCTCCCGTTGTGATTATGGTTTGCTATGACGATACGAAGGTTTACACTCCGACAAATTACATGGATGATTTCAAGAGTGGCATCATGGATTCTAGTATTGTCGCGACATCGATGATGATGCAGGCGACCGATCTCGGACTTGCGACGCTTTGGGCTCGCGGATTCAGCGCAGCTCACATTGAACATGAATTCGGATTCCCGGAAAACATCAAGCTTGCTTGCCTTTTGGATATTGGCTATGCAGATCCTGTGGATGGTTTGCCTTCTCCGCGTCATGATTTGCGCAAGCCAATGAATGAATTCGCCGAAGAAATGTAATTTTTAGCTTATTTTATATTTTATTGTGTAAAATAATCTTGATAAAGTAGCTTTCTTTTATATATTGATATTTCATATCAACCTCAGTTTGAGGTTGGTATTTTTTTTTAAGGAGGCTGAATGTCTAAAAAAAATTTTTTTCTTTTGATGAGTGCTTTTTTCGCGATGAATGTTGCTGCCGCTGAACGGTCTGTAGCTGTTTCTTCGGCGGAACTTAATGTGATCAACGCAAAAACAGATGTGCTTGGTCGCCATAATTCTAAAGTTCGGAATACACCACAGGCTTATGTGAAAGGTGTCAAGAAAAGTGTTAATCAGAATTTCTTAGCTAAACAAGGTTCGTCATTGCCAAATCCGAATACTGTTTCAATAAAAAAGACTTGGGGTGTTTTTGAATATAAAGCAGATAGCAATGGAACAATGGTAAAAACTTATTATTTGAATGGTGTTAAACGCTCTGAATCTGAATACGTTAGTCTTGTTCAAAATATTGAAGATAATGATTCGGCAAGAATAGCATTTAAGAATTTTTATATTAGTAGCTATGATAAGGTAATTAAAGATAGTCCCATTACAGGTGTTTCTGTAGAAAAAAAGACTCATGATTGTTCTGGTAAAAAATCATGTGTGCAGTATTTTGAAGTATCTTGTTCGCAGGCTGTGCTTGAATCATGTAAATATAATAAAACTACTGAACGTTATGAATTTTTTGACTATGCGACTGTTGTGAATAATATGAATTTGTACAAATATCTTATTTCTGGGGGAAAAAAAGGATATAATATAGGAATATCTTTTACAGAAAATGATCTTCCCCTTCCAGATTTTGGAATAGATTATGTGAAATTGGGTAATTGTAGCGAAGGTTATGCTGATCGTATTAATCATGGCGCAAAAGTTGCCAGAACGATAAAAACGATTGTGCCTAAAGCGACACTTTATGGTTTGACAACCTCTTGTACAGACGATACAATTCAAGTGGCTTTACCTATTGATGGGTATGATAAAAATCCTAAGATTTATATAGGAAATCATTCTTATGGTCAGGGTGGTGATGCTTATGATACTTTGACGAGTCGTTTTATAGATGATTTTGTTTATAATACTCGAACTATAGAAATTGCAAGTGCTGGAAATAATGGCTTGTTTAATTTTAGTAATATTTCCGAAAATGCTAGGGGAGTAAATGTTATATCTGTGGGGGCTGTTCATAACGATTCGACTTATGATAGAAGTTCTAGCAGGGTTAATCCGAAATATCCTAATTCTGAGGCGAAATATGTTAAGCCTGAAATTGCGAACTATGCTGATTTGTTGTTCCCTAAAGCTGATGTTTTTGAAGTGACCAAAAAAGGAAAGATATCAACAACGAAAGAAATACTGACTCCTTTTTTCAGACAGACAAGTTCTGCAGCTCCTTATACTACCGCAACAGTAGCTCTTTTGTTGGATAAATATCCATTTTATAGATGGCATCCTGAAGTTGTCAAAGCACTCTTAATTACCTCCAGCATTAAGACTATTACTGGGGCGGAAAATCATGACAAAGACAATGATTCTAAGTATGCTATGGGGGTTCCTGATGGCCGTGCTTTAGCTCAATACAATCGTTCTCGCTTTTGGAATGGAAACAAAGGTCATTATTTTCTTAATGAAAAAATTGAATTTGACGAAAATGGTATTACAGAGGGAAAAAGGTATCGTGTAGCGATTGCATGGCTGTCTAGTGGTACGGATGTTGTAAAATACAAAAAACTTCCGCAGAATATAGATCTTGAGGTGAAACAGAATGGAGTAACGCTTGCGAAATCGGAATCACCTAACAATCCTTTTGAATTGGTTGATTTTCAAGCGAAGTCTTCAAAACCTTTGAAAATTATCATTAAGAGAAAAGAAAACTTAGGAAATGGTCGTGTTCTTTTGGGATATAATCTCGTAGAAATCCAGTAAATCGCATATTCCATTTTCTATATTTGTCCTTGTTAAATTTAACAAGGACATTTTTTATGCGTGATCAATTCGAAAGCCCGCTTATCAAGCGTTATGCTTCCAAAGAAATGAGTTTCATCTTCAGCCCGCAGTACAAGTTCCAGACTTGGCGCAAGCTGTGGATTTTCCTTGCCGAATCTGAAATGGAGCTTGGCCTCCCGATTACGCAGGAACAGGTCGATGAACTCAAGGCT
>JAGCTZ010000073.1 GCA_017963165.1 Treponema sp. | reverse complement strand
AGATTTCTGGAAGCTTGATTTCTCAACTACCGGTCAATACGACGTAATCTACAACCATATTCTGACGCATAAATATATCATAAATCAAGACAAGACCGAAGAAATTTCCATGCAGGACGCCATTCTTTCATGGTATGAGAATGTGTACAGCCCGGTTGTTACCGTCATAAAAAAGCGCAGAATCATGCGCAAATTCCGGGGCAGAACGACAAGCGACATGTATGTATGGCTTATAAAATACTGGGACGAGCTTAAAACAAAATTCGGAAGCAACATCGAGCTTGACGACATCGCTGACGGCTTTAAAAGGCAGTTTGGAATAGGCTTTTTCCGCAATTTTTTCAAAAATAAAAAATCAAAATCTTGACGACTTACACTATCAGTGGTAAGATTTTTTTAGTGATTAAAAAATAGCAGAATAAGATAAAAGTTATTGCTGCAAAGAGAGATAAATTTGTTCACATCAAACGTTATTCCTTCTACAGTCGCGTTAATTGCCGGAATTGCGGGATTATTAATCTTTTCCCTGATAACAATTATAACGAAAAAGAAATCTAACGATGACATCAAATTTGAAATTGCAGCCTGCATTGTCATTCTGGCAGGAGCAGTTTTACTTTTTGTTACCAACAACTTTTTATTTTTTGGTGTTTCAATTTTTATTTATTCTGTCCTCACTTTCTTTGCCGGAAAAAAATCAAAACCGGTTGAGGAAGAGATAGAGACCGAACCTCTTGAAGCTGTTCAGGAAGTAGAAGAACCTGTTTTTGACCCTGAAGAAGATGCTGAAAAACAGATGCAGAATGAAGTGCTTAAAGCCGGTAGAGATTTCATGGTTAAGGCTTCCGAGTCTTTCTCTGACAGCGACGGTCTTCTGAAACTTCTTGATACAATCAATAAGTCTGTTATAGACATTACAAAATCAGACGGCGGTGCAATTCTGCTGATTGACGAATTTGATGATATTATCACTGTAAAGACATTCACAGGCACATTCCCGCCGCCATATCAGCTGCCGCAAGACTTGCCGCACAAAATTGCGCGTGTTGAAACAAGCTTTAGATTTGCGCAGTTCCCGCTCGGTGAAACAATCTTTGGTATTGCGGCAACAACAGGTAAAGCTGAGCTTATTACAGATCCGCTTAACGACAGCCGCATTTTCCAGAACGAGCCGGAAGATTTCTTAAAGCTTGGTAGCTATATAATTATTCCGATGATTGTCAAGGGAACAGTTATCGGTGTTCTTGCACTTGCAAGAAAATTTGAATCGTCTAAGTTCAACGAAACAGATTTTTCTAACGCACAGATTCTTACAGACTTTGCGTCTTGTGCAATCCAGAATGTTTTCTCTTATCAGGAAATTGCCGAACATTCTGAGCTTACCAAAGAATCTGAAATTGCATGTCAATTGCAGAAAAATATGCACGCTAAGACTTCGTTCACTATTCCTGGCGCATCATTCGGCTGCTTTTTTACAGGCACAGAAGGTGTCTGCGGCGACTATTTTGACGTTATTCCATGCCGCAAAGACCGCATAGCTTTTGTTCTTGCAGACGTTGCCGGCAAGGGTATGAACTCGCTTATTGTCATGGTCATGATCCGCGCGATTATGCAGCTTGTTGTAAACACACAGAAAACAGCTGCAACAATCCTTACGTGGACGAACCGCGGCATTACCGGCAAAATCAATATAGACCATTTTGCAAGTCTTGTTCTTGCAAACTATGACTCAGAAAACAAAAAAATGCAGATTGCAACGGCAGGTAATGCGCCCGGCTTGATCTATCACGAATCAACAAAAGAGATTGAAGCACTGCAGATTACAAGTGATCCTATTGGTGTTGACAAGGCAACAGTTTATACAGACATAGAATTCCCGGTTGAGCCTGGAGATATTATCGTTCTTTACACAGACGGTCTTGTAGAAGCTGTTGACGCTAACAGCAGACAATATGGAGTTGATAATATCAAGAGCCTTATAAAAGAAAATGCAAACTTAAAGGCAACTGATATATCTACTAAAATTAAAAAGAGCTTGAAGGAATTCTGCGGTTCGGCTAAACAGCATGATGATCAGACTTTGTTAGTCATTAAAATACAGTAATTTATCAGCTGATAATTGTGTACTTTTTTGCTTTACATCTAACAAATTGTGATTTATCATATATATTAGAATAACTATGGATTTAATTAGGAGCAAATAAATGGAACTGAAAATCAGGAAAAACGGCGAAGTTTACATCATCGATGTAAACGGCGAAATGGATTTGTACAATTCGTATAAACTGAAAGAACTGGTTATGAAGATGCTTGAGAAAAACGTACAGTTTTTCATAATCAATCTTGAACAGGTTGATTATATCGATTCGTCTGGAATCGGTGCATTGATTTATATCTGTTCTACAGTTAAAAAAATGAATTTAAAACTCTCAATTGCGAATATTCATGGTTCTGTTAAGAAGGTTATCGAATTAACAAAACTTATGGGATATTTTCCAATTGCAAACAGTGTTGAAGAAGCACTGCTGCAGGTAAATGAAGACTAATAATAACTATATAAGATAAAAGAGGAAAATATGACAAATAAAGAACTTATATCCGATGGAAGTAATCCCCTCTTTGACAAATCTAATATGTTATATAAAGAATTTCCGTCTGACTTTAGACAGATTCGATATTTCACATTATTGATTGTTCAGTCTGCACCTCTAGAGATTAAAGAGATTAATCTTCTTGAGCAGCAGATTAGTGAAGTAATCAAGAATGGTGTAAAGCACGGAAATAACTGTGACATAAATAAAAAAGTTAAAGTATGGTACTCTTTTAGCCCTACACACGCACATCTTATTGTAGAAGATGAGGGCGAAGGTTTCAAAGACCTTGAGAAATGGAATGAATTTAACCGTAAGAGACTTGAATGCCTTCATACACAGAACTTTGAAGAATTGTCTTCTTACGTTTCATTCAAGACAAAGAAAAGCGATGAGCATGACGGCGGAAACGCTTTGTTCGCCGCTCTTGAATACTGGAATGGCGGCTTTATCTACAACGACAAGCGAAACGGCGTAGCAATGCTGAAAAAGTTCCAACAGAAACGTCATGGCGTAGCTATTGACGGCGAATAAGCATTAGGCTTCTATTAATCCAAAAAGGGCTGCCCGACATAAAAAAATCAGGCAGCCCTTTTTTATTAAGCAATTCTAAATTTTAAGTTTTTCTACTTGAATAAAGTCTGTTCAGAAATTGAGCCTTTTTCAATCAATTCTTTTGCCTTTTCCATTATGCTTTCTTTTGCAAGGATTTTATTATTGCAGGCAAAAGCATAAGTTTTCAATAGCTCAAGCGCATATTCTGATTTTCCCAAAATCTCAATTGCTTTATTGCATTCGCTTTTTGCTTCTTCTGCTCTTCCGTCAGCTAAAGCAATTGCGCTTAATGCACGGCTGTACAAAGCTTTTACAAGCAGAGAACCGCCGGCTTCTTTTTTTAGAATCTTTGTACCTTTGCTTATGAGCTTCTTTATCTTGCCTGTTTCAGATTGTTCAACATTTCCATGTTTTAGAACTGAAAGCAGCGCAACGATACCCTCTTCTACAGGCGCAACAAAAATATTCATCTTCATCTGAGCCTTGCTATATTCATCAAAGATTTTCCTTGCATAAATCAGGGCATCGTCATAATTACCATTCATTCTGGCAATATATGCCAGGCTTGAATATGAAATTGCAAGATAAGCATGATCTTGAACACATTCACTGAAGAGGATTCCATCAGCAATTTGTGTACATGCTATTTCAGCAGAAATCTTACCCTGCAGATACTTCATAAATGGGATCAATCCCAATGACCAGCCTATTGTCATTGCTGAATGATAACGCTGTGACAAAGATTTTAATGACTTTGTAATTTCGTAAGACTGTTCCAAATCACAAGTCATAAATGTAACAAGTCCCAAAATCGCGGTAACATTCATCAGTTCCCACGGCTCGCGGCTTGATTCATAATAAGACCTTGAATGAAAAGCCAGAGCCCGTGCCTGATTAAGCTTATCTGTGTTAAGGCAATTCAATGCAAGGCAGAAATTTGAGAAAGCACTGCTTCTTACAGACAACTGTCTGTCTGACAAATCGTCAGATTCGTAAATCTTCATAGCAGCAGCTTTTTTCTCTTTAATTGAACAGATAGCGGCAAAATTGGCAATTGCAGTAACAGCAGCGTCACAATCAGCCAGTCTTAAAGCCTGAACATAATCAGCCAGTGCAGACCAGTACAATTTTTCGCTTGCTGTTAAGAAGTAAGCCTTTGTCAAAGTAGTTAAGATTCTAACTCTTGCTTCTATCTTTTTGAATTTCTTAGATTCAGTGTTGATAGATCTTCTCTTGCAGAAATGCAGCATAAGTTCTGATTTTAAGCCGGACATCAAAAGCCCGAACGGCTTGTCAGGCACTCTACAGTCAAGGTATGAGAGAGCATTCTCATAGTCTTCGATGGCTGTAGAGAACTTACCCTGCTCCATGCAGCACTTGCCAAGACCATGCCAGGCATTTGCCAGTACAAGAGGAGATTTTTCCAAAGACAAAACCATATTGAAGGTTTTTACGGCTAAATCGTAGTCAGAGTTTTTGCGGTAAGCATTTGCAAGTTTTAAGTAAATGCGGTTTATATTTATGTCAGTGTCTTTTACTTCACCTGTCTTATAAGCGTCAAGACAGACATTATAATGAGCAATTGAATCTGTTATTGCAGAACGCTGATAAGCTTTTTCTGCGGCTTCAAAAGCATAAATAAATACTTTGGAATAATCTTTAGCTTCCTGTGAATGGTATACAAGCCTTTCAACAACAGCCGAAATATTATGCTCATAATGCTTTTCAAGATAATCCAAAACAGCTGAGTTCAATTCTTTTTTGGTTGCTTCAAGAATTGTATCATAAACAGTGTTTCTTACCGTACTGTTCTTGAATGTGCAGATTGGATTTTCTTCTGTTCCACGGCTTATAATTTTGTTTGTCTCAAAATCAGCAAGAGCCTTGTCCAGAGTTTCATCATCAATTCCTTCTGGAATTATTTCCCTCAAAATAGACGGAAGGAAACCCGTACCAAGAACAGAAGCTGTTTTACAGATAACCTGTTCCTCAAAAGAAAGTGCATTCAAACGTGACAATATAATTGTCTGAATTGAAGACGGAATCTCGATGGTTTCAACAGATTTTGCAAGCTTGTTTCTTCCGTTTTCAGAAGCAATAAGCGTGTGATTTTCTTTTAAGTTTCTTACTACATGTTCAATAAAACATGGATTTCCTGCAGCAGCGGAAACAATTCTGCTGACAAAATCTTCTTCAGGATTTTCTATATTCAGCAAGGCAAGCAGCAAATTGGTTATAGCTTCTCTGTTGAGCGGTGCAAGGTCAAGCACATCAATACCGTTGTCTCTATAGAATGCCTGAAGCTGAGAATCTGGTCTTGCCAAAGATATTAAAAGCAGTGGCAAGTCTTTGGCTTCTTTCAAAAGATATTCAAAGAAACCTAGAGAAACTGCATCACTCCACTGCAAATCTTCCAGAACAAGCACAGCGGGCGCACCGGCAGTAAATACCGAAAGCAATTTGTGCATAAGCTTAAAGAAATGCTGTAATTTTAAGCTTGGTACCATATTGATATCATCTTTCTTCGGCGAACTGAATCCCATCATTTCAAGTACATACGGAAGCCATTCAAGCTCTTCCGGGAAAGAAGTTTCAAATAACGACTGCAGATGGTT
>JAGCTZ010000072.1 GCA_017963165.1 Treponema sp. | reverse complement strand
TACTTGTTCAATTCAAAACGACACAGCAAAAATTAGCGCTCAACTTTGGTGTCCAGAAAAAGACCAGTCAAAGCCCGAAACAACAAAACTGCTTGAAGCCTGTGAAAAGGTATTCAGCCTTTTTGAATCACAGAATCTTCTGGACAGTAAGTCAGAATAATCTTGACAGGCTATAAAGATCTTCTGGATAAGCTTACAAGATTAATCTGACAGTCTATAAATATTCTACTGATAGCCTATAAATATTTTCTGGACAGTCTATAAAAATCTTCCGGATAAGCTTACAAGATTATGTTGCCAGTCTATAAAGAACTTTCGGACAAGTTGTCTAGGATGGAATTTCATTTGAACAATCTTCTCTGTTAAGAAAATAATCAACAAACTCGGCACGAATAAATTGCTTGATAAATGAAAATCCATAAATTTATAATAAATTCTTATATAAGTATGATATAATGGCAAGCGGAGGTGGCAATATGAGTGATGCATTGGCAACATTAACAAAAGAGGCTATAGCATTGCCGTATGAAGAAAGAATAGACCTTTTAAATTCTCTCGCGGCTTCTCTTTATAACCGAGATGGCTCTGTAGAAAAATCTGAGCGCGTTCAAAACAGACTTGATGTACTCAAAAAGTATTCTGGCTGTATGAGCGGGTTGTGGGCAGACGAAGACCCTGTAGAATATCAGCATAGATTGCGAGAGGACAGGACTATTGGCTGACCATATTTTTGTTGATACGAATCCTCTTATTTACATTCTGGATTCTTTGAGTCCATTTCACGTTAAGACAAGCAGTTTCCTTGAAAAGTGTATTCTAAATGATTCTGAATTTTATACATCAACAATAACGGACGCTGAATTTATAGTGAAACCTCTTATGGAACAACAGTTCAACAAAATAGCAATGTACCATGATTTCTTGAATAATTTTGGATTTCTGAAATGCTTTATCAATGAGCCAATTGCAAGTCGTTCAGCACAAATCCGAGTAAAATACAATGGTATTAAGCTAGCAGATTCGCTGCAACTTGCTGCCGCGATTGAGTCTGACTGTAACCTGTTTTTGACTAATGACAAGCAGCTGAAGCAGATTTCAGAGATTAAAGTCCTTTTGGTAGAAGATTTGTAATTAGACCGTAGAATGTTCTGTAATCAGCGCTAGATTATTCGGTTTCGGGAACAAGGCATAAAAAAAGCACGCTGAAATTAATCGGCGTGCTTTTTGTTTTTGCGGTTATGCGCTTTTATGCTGTAATAAGGCGCACAGCTATTACGCCTTCAATAGCCTTGAGTTTTGCGGCAACTGCATCATCGATTGCATTTTCAACATCAATGATATTGTAAGCTACATCTGCGCGGTTCTGGTTTACCATAGCGGCAATGTTGCATTTTGCATCGGCAAGAACTGTTGTAATCTGACCGACCATATTAGGAATGTTCTTGTTGGCGATACAGATTCTTGTTCCGTTTGCAGGAACAGGTTCGTCCATCTTGCATTTCGGGAAGTTGACTGAATTGACGATGTTTCCGTTTTCAAAGAAG
>JAGCTZ010000071.1 GCA_017963165.1 Treponema sp. | reverse complement strand
CCAGATTGAATCAGTCCAGATGTAACGGTCAGTAAATTCATTTTTCTGGGCCTTCATTGATTCTTTGAACCATTTGTGTTCTACGGAAGTATGGCCTGGAACTAAATCCAAAAGTACATGCATGTTGCGCTTATGTGCTTCTTTAAAAAGTTTTTTCAAATCAGCATTTGTTCCGTAGCGGGGAGCCGCTTTTTTATAATCACTAACATCATAACCGGCATCGCCAAAAGGAGAATCAAAACAAGGATTCATCCAGATTGCAGTACAACCAAGCTCTTTAATGTAATCAAGCTTAGAAATAATTCCATTAAAGTCGCCGATTCCATCTCCATTAGAATCCTTAAAACTCTGCGGATTAATTTCGTAAAAAACTGCGGTGTTAAGCCATTCCGGTTGTTTTGTCATATATGTCCCCCTATTTATTCTTGATAATCCAGTCATCAAGAAATTTCATCTGTTCTTCTGTATGAAACTAGTGTTCATATTTTCTTAATCCTTATAAAATGTCCTTCCTGCACTGCCGCAAAAGTTGCCACAGCACAAACTGGTATAGCCATATATTTTAATTCAATAAAACGTAAAGTCAACGGAAGAATAAAAAGCAGAAAACCTGTCACTTTATTCATGACTGTGTGAAGCATTACAAATCGATTCTGAACAATAAAGCCTGACACAATATTGACTATCCTGATCAATACAATGATTCCAATCCAGACATAAAGCCAAAGCGGAATATGTATAACTGGAAGCAGTTTTACAAGGCAGATCACAACAAAAACGATATCAGCAATGGAATCCAGCTTTGCTCCAAACTCGATGATTTTTCCTGTTTTTCTCGCAACTGTTCCGTCTATCATATCCGTTATTCCAGCTGAAAGATACAAAACATAAAAGGCAGGCGAAAAGGCCGGAAAGAAAAGAAGAACAATGCTGATTAAGATTCTACTGGCGGTTATGATGTTTGCCATTATTTCCTCTTTTTAAGCTCCGGCAATTCGTCAAACATGGCATCAAAAAGTTCTTTTAAGAATTCCCGGTTTTCCACTTCATCTACAAGAAGCATTTCCCTGGCTCCTTCGTAAGGCAGCTCAAGCGCAGCTTCCGGCATT
Organism: Treponema sp.; assembly: GCA_017963165.1. Next base: position 3,167 of record JAGCTZ010000071.1, on the reverse strand, counting down.
TTCCCGCGGGCAGATTTTACATTCTTTACAAGAAAGCGGTTATCATAAACTCCACCAATAATTTTTCCGCGATAGTAAATGATATACTCACCCATCATTGCTTTGCAGGTAATGTCGTCCAGAAGAGAAAGCTGTTCTAATACAAAATCAAGATATTCTTTAGTTGAGGCCATAAAATGATTATAGCAGAGATTTCCGCACAATACACTGATTTATTCTTCAATCCATGATAAAATGTATCAAACAATACCGAACATTGCCAGTGACAAAAAAAATATTTTCATCTATATTCTAATTATGAAAAAAATAATTTTATTACTCAGCCTTTTATTTTCAATTTTCTGCCTTTACGCAAATGATACTTACTTCTTTATGGCAGGTGGTCAGCTTGTTCCTACAAAGGAAGGTAATGTTGATGTTGAAATGTCTGAGGAAATCATTAACATTGTATTGAATCCAAAAAACTACGAAATTACCGTTGATTTCTCTTTCTACAACTATGGAAAAGATATCAGCCTTGAAATCGGATTTCCTTTTTTCTGTTTAGGAATTGGAGGAGAAGGAACAATTTCTGATTTCAAATGCTGGACCAATGATGTTGAAACCAGCTATACCGATTATCCACTTAAAAAGAACTGGAGCACAAATGAACCTACTGAGCTTGAAAATGCCTATGTAAGAACTATACAGTTTCCTTCTAAGAAGACAACAAAAACAAGAATTTCCTATAAATCAACATATGGAAGAGAAGCCCCTTCTTATTTTATTGCAAAATATTTGTATGGCACTGGTTCAAGCTGGAAAAATGCAATAGGCAAAATGATCGTAAGAATTCAGAACAATATGATGTATGATTCACCTTCCTTCGTTGCTCTTCCAGAAGCTGATAAAATGAAAAAAATTAACGAGAATACTTGGGAAGGGACTTTTTCTAATATTGAGCCAAAAACATATACAGATTGTATTACACTTGTGATTGGTGACATTTTTGGTGATACAGGCCCACGTGTTCTTCATAAAGACAGATTTGTTCCTTGCAACGTGAAATTAACTCAGGAAAAATTATTCTGGTATACAAAGCCTCAGTTACGCTTACTCAGAAATGCAATCTATGCTTTCAACGGTTACCCTTTTAAGTCAGCAGATTTAATAGATTTGTTTGAAAATAAATGCGCAGAATATGGCTGGTTTGGCTTTAAAGAAATAGATGGTGACTATAAAGGCTACTACCCATTAGACAAAAACTTTTCTGAAGATAAATTATCAGATATTGAAAAGTATAACGTCAAACTGATTCTGGAAGAAGAAAAGAGAAGATGATTTTCGCCGCAGGGCGTTCCCCTTCGGGTCGGGCTTTGCGCCATTCCGCTATCGCTCCAGCCTCCTCGATCGCAAGCTCCCTGCGGGGGCCGCCTTCGGCGTGGCTCCAATCCCTAACGCATTTTACAAGCGGTTATCACACCCCCACCAATAATTATACGTACAAGACACTGTAATATCTCCCGTTTCGTGATAAAATAAATAATCATGAACTCAAATATTACAATCCGTGTGGAAGAGCCACGCGACTTTAGAACTGTTGAAAACTTGACCCGTGAGTCTTTCTGGAACGTTTACCATCCGGGCTGCACGGAGCATTATGTTCTTCGCTGCTACAGAAGCAATCCTGATTTCAAGAGACAGGGCTACGGACTCGCACTTTTGAAGTACGCACTCGAAAAAGCCAAAGCTTTAGGTATCGGATTTATCTGCATTGAAGGAAACATCGCTTTTTACAGCCATGCAGGTTTTGATCTGGCAAGTAAGCTGAACATTCATTACCACTGCGAGCCCAAAGATTCAGAAGTGCCATACTTTCTGGCTCAGGAACTGATTCCAGGCTACATCAATGGAATTGAAGCAACTTACACTCCCCCAAAAGGATACTTCGTTGCCGAAGAAAATCCCGAAGACTTTGCTAAGTACGAAGCAGAATTTCCCTATAAAGAAAAACTGGTTCTGCCTGGCCAGTTGGGATAAACTCTAATATCCAAACTCTCCGGCAAGTGATTCATCACTTCTCCTTACTTCGCAAAACAGTACACACTTTTACGGCTTCAAAAAAATCATCTTCTGAAATACCAAGGGAAAGAATATCTGACCAGACTGTGGCCTTATAAAAATCCACAGCCTCTTTTGCAAACTCATTAAGAATCACGTAAGTTCGGGCATAGTCAAAAACAGCAGGCGCAAGGCGAGTATTCATCCAGTCTATGATTGTGTAATTGATTTTATCTGCAATGAGCTCGGCATCATCCGGAATCATGATGTTTAAAAAATGCATATCAAGATGACAGATACAGCTTTTGTATTTTTGAGAAAGTCGCTCAATTATAGGAAGTACTTCTGATTTTTCTTCTTCGGTTAGCATGAGACCAGCCGTAGAAGAAAGAGGCGGAATAGTCGTATTGCTTGCATCAGCTTGATGAACAAAACGGAAAGCACGGGCAAGAAGTGCAAAGCCCTGCTCCGGTGCTTTTGGAACCGCTTTTTCCAGCTGGCTGCCTTTTACCAGATCCATTTTGATTATGTGAGGATCATCCGTGTCGTAATATTTTACAGGGCAGAGACCAGCTTTATTCACAGCCTGCTGCTGTCTTTTTTCAAAGACTATCCAGTCAGCAGGATATGATTCATTATAAACCTTGTAAGCAAATCCATGATACAAGAAGACTTCTGCCTGTGCGCCTTTTCCAATTACTTTTTGTGTTCCATCGAATGTCATTTATATTCCTCCCTTAAGGTGTACAAGTTTTTCTGCATTATTTATCACGGAAGCTTCTTGCCGGAAGAAAGATAAAGCTTATACCATTCGTTGTGGGTAAGGTCTACCTTTGTGGCGTCGCAGATTTCTTTTAAGTGAAGGGGATTCATTGTTCCGGCAATGGCCTGCATTTTTGCCGGGTGGCGGAGAATCCAGGCGATTGCAATTGCAGTTTTTGAAACTCCGTATTTTTCACTGAGCTCTGCAAGAACCTTGTTTATTTCAGGGAACTCTGGGCTATCTACAAAGCAGCCTTTAAAGAAGCCGAGCTGAAGTGGAGACCAGGCCTGAATTGTAATATCGTTAAGGCGGCAGTAATCTACGGTACCGTTGTCGCGGTCAATTGAGCGTTCTGTTGTAAGAT
>JAGCTZ010000070.1 GCA_017963165.1 Treponema sp. | reverse complement strand
TCAGGAAATTCACAGTCAATTTCCTTTGAATATTTACTGATTGAAGTATCTTGTGAAAAAGATAAAACACAAAAAAAAGGAATTATAAATAATAAAATAACTTTTTTCATTTTTCCTCCAAGCAGCCCAGTGGGCTGTCCGTATAACAAATATTCTCCCTATCCACAATAAGAGTCTTATGTTGTAAGAAAGTGTCGGTATAATCTTGTTGCAGAAAGTAATATGTTCTTATTATATCATGACATAATTGAAAAACAAAAAGTTTTATGCGGATACATATAATTAAGAAAATTATAACCTGTCCAGCGGCCTTGTCTCCTGGTTTGTGTATTGGTCCAGTGATTTTTCTGGGGGAAGAGTCACTGCCATTTAAACTCTTTGGAGACGTTGGGGAATTTTCCGGCAAGGGCTCCGGGCATTGTAACAAGGCCCCAGCCATCGGATAAATCCTGATTGTGAATCTGGCGGACTTTTTCTATGTGAGCTTTTAGTTCCGGGATAAGCCTTTGAGGAATCATTACATGGCGGTCTTTATCGCCTTTGCCGTAACGGATGATGATTTTGCGTGCATATTTGTTTGTAAAAAAAAGGGGAAGACACGCGAAATTTGTAGAGGGAGTGTGTTTCGCGTGTATTTAAGGTAACAAAAATCTTGCAAAGACACGCGAAATAGGTGTAAGGCATGGGATTCGCGTGTAATGTAACTTGAAAAAACTCTGAAAAAACACGCGGTATTGAAGTAACAAGTGTTTTCGCGTGTATTTGTTAAGGTTTGGGAAGTTAAAAGACACGCGAAACTTGCAGCTGGCATTTATTCCGTGTGTAATTATTTATAGCTGGTTTTTTAAGGGTGAGTAAGCCCGCTGGCGGGCGGCGAGCCCCCTAGGAGAGGGGGTACAGTCAGGCATAGCCTGCCTGTGCGCATTATGTCGGATAATCCTAAAACGACCCTTGCGGCTCGTTTTTTAACGGATTTCCGATAAGCGTGGGGGCAGGCGCCCCTCATAACGCTTTTATTTTCTAAACTTCTTCACAAGTCCCTGGTAAACAAGCAGCACTACCATAAGAGAAAGACCAATAATGTCTGTCTTTGTTTCTGGGAGAACACAGAAAAGTCCTGCAACTGCAAACAGCAATCGTTCAATAATATCAAAAGAAATTACAAGTGCGCGGGATTTTTCTGTGCCGGTAAAGAGGCCTGTGTTTTTAAGACCATAACCTTCCAGTGCAACGCTAATGCCAAACATACCGATAAGCGCAGTGATGATAATCATAATTACACCAAGAGGCTTTGCATCGAGCATGAGCATCTGCGGGTTGTAGACACACATGTATGGAATAATAAACGCACCAATTGCCAACTTTGTCGCATTTACAGCTGTTTTCATAGGCCGCGCCTTGGCTATTGCTGCACCCGCTATGGCTGCAAGTGCTACCGGAGGTGTAACGTCGGCGATAATACCAAAGTAGAAGGCAAACATATGTGCAACGATTGGCTGAACACCAAGCTGGATGATGGCTCCTGCTGTGATTGTAGATGTAATCAAATAGTTGGCTGTTGTTGGTGCTCCCATCCCAAGAATAATCGAAGCAATCATCGTAAAGAACAATGTAAGGAAAAGTTTTCCGTGGGCAAGTGAAACAAGTCCTGCACCCATCTTAAGGCCAAGTCCTGTTAAAGTTACAATACCAATAATGATTCCGGCCATTCCACAGGCAATTGCAACGCTTATGATATTGCGGGCAGCGGCACAGATAACTTCTACGATATCTTTTCCACCAAAGGTTGGTTTACGGCCCTTTGCAAGGTCAACTATAGAAACAGCGAGTCCAATTATCAGACACGCAACAATTCCCATGAGTGCGGCAAAAACTGCTGTAAAGCCTGCGCACAAAAAGTAAATGATTACGATGAGCGGCAGAATCATATATCCTTTTTTAAGGAAGAGTGGAAGTGCACGTGGCAGCTGATCTTTTGGAAGTCCTTTAAGTCCAAGTTTTTTTGCTTCAAGGTGAACTGTAATAAAGATTCCTGCAAAGTACAGAACAGCAGGGATAATTGCAGCTTTTACAATTGTGATGTATGGCATACCAAGGCTTTCTGCCATGAGGAAGGCTGCGGCACCCATAATTGGAGGCATGAGCTGTCCACCTGTAGAGGCTGCAGCTTCTACGGCACCGGCAAACTCGCCTTTGTAGCCAAGTTTTTTCATCATTGGGATTGTAAACGAGCCTGAACCAACTGTGTTTGATACAGAAGAACCGCTTACTGTTCCAAGAAGTGCACTTGAAAGAACTGCTACTTTTGCAGGACCTCCACTGGCTCCTCCGGCAATTGCGTTACATACATCAATAAAGAACTGTCCGATTCCTGTTTTTTCGAGCAGGGCACCAAACATGATGAATAAGAAAATGAAGGTAGAACATGCTCCAATTGGTGTTCCTATAATTCCTTCTGTTGTATAGAACAGATGAGAAACAACACGTGTAAGAGAGTAGCCTCTGTGGTTCAAAAAGCCTGGAAGATATTTTCCGATAAAGCCGTAAAGTATAAAGGTTCCTGCAATAATCATGATAGGAAGTCCTACAATACGACGGCAGCTTTCGAACAGAACAAGAATGGCAATAATTCCGATTACAATATCAAACGTTGTATATGCGCCGGCTCTTGTATATAGCGGCTGAATATTTGATTTGAAAATACCGTTTATAAAAATCAGGAACTTTTCGGAATATCCGCCAACAAGATAAAGCCAGCAGGCTGCACCAACAAGACCGAGTACAACGTCATACCAGGGCAGAGTGTTTTTTGGACTTTTCTTCGTAGGTGGGAAAAGCAGAAATGCGAGAAGCTGAACAAAAGCAAGGTGTGTAGCACGCAAAATCTGGGCTGTTACAAGTCCCGAAATTGTTGCATAAAGCTGGAAAAATACAAACACAAACGACACGATTACAGTGATATACTGACGCCAGCATTTGTGTTCGCGGTACGCCTGTTCGCGATCAAGCTCCTGCATGAGCTTTTTCATTTCATCTTCGTTTGTTGTTGGTAAAATGTCTTCGATTGGTCCGCTGGAAGGCTGAATTTCTTCATTCTCGATTTCGTCCATTATGGGCTCCTTTTTTATAATGTATTTTTGGGACCTTCGACAGGCTCAGGAACCCCGCTATTTAATTTTACGATCCCTGAGCCTGTCGAAGGGTTTTAATCTATTTTATGTGCCAGATAACTGGCAATACTTACTTTTCCTATTTCAAAAACAAGGCTTGTTTGCGGTTGAAAGTATTCTGTCAGTAAAAGCTCATCCTTAATGCTGTCAAAGTCGTTTTCAGAATCGCTTCTAAAATCGGGCTCTGTGATTGCAAAACCATGATTAGCAATTATACCAACTGCCATAACAAGTTTTGGAACAACCCTGTTTATATTTGATATTATATAACAGTCATCAAGCGCAATAAAAGTTGCCCCCGGAGTTTCTTCTGGTTCTGGGATACCGGCACCATAAGAAACAAAATGTGTGCTCTGTAGAACTAAAGCATTTTCTTCTTTGTCGCATTTGTAAAAATCGTGAACGCGGCCTTTGTTTACAGAATGTGTATATGAAATAATAAAACCGTTCTTATAAGCAAGCGAAGAATAAATTCTTTGATTTAGATTTTTTCGGTTGCTTATAACAAGAACGGTTTTTGAAGGAGCGAATAAAATCACTCCTCCAATTAATAGCAGCACTATTGATGTAAATAAAACAATTTTTTTTGTCGTCATGACGTCGCCATGTTATTTCATCAAACCAATTTCTTTGTAATATTTAATTGCACCTGGGTGGAATGGAACTGAAACACCTGTGATAGCTGTCTTTGCAGAAACTTCCTTACCCTTTGCGTGACCATTGCTAAGATCTGCAAGGTTAGAGAACAAAGCCTTTGTCATATCATAAACAGTGTTTTCGTCAAGCTTTGAGCTTACTGCAAGTGTAGCCATGATTGCCAAAGCTCCAACGTCTTCGTCTGTTCCTTTGTATGTCTGTCCTGGAATTACTGTTTTTGTATAGTAACCATATTTCGCACAGATTTTGTCAGCAGCAGCACCGTCTACTGGAATAAGAGTAAGACCTGCTGTGAATGCAAGTTCCTGAAGAGCAGCGTTTGGAACACCGGCTGTAATGAAACATCCGTCCAAAGTTCCGTTCTGAATACCATCTGCAGATTCCTTGAATGAAAGGTTGCTCTTTTTGATGTCGTCGAATGTGAGTCCATAGCCTTCGAGAATCTGTTTTGCATTGAATTCTACACCAGAACCTGCAGCACCTACAGAAATGCGTTTTCCTTTGAAATCTGCTACAGATTTGATTCCACTTGCTTTTGAAACAGCAATCTGAACTACTTCCGGATACATTGTTCCGATTGTCATGATGTTTGTAAGTTTTTCGCCTGCAAACAAATCTGTTCCATTGTATGCGTAGTCCATTACGTCATTCTGAACGATAGCAAATTCTGCTTCTCCTTTATTGATGAGGCGGAGGTTTTCTGCAGAAGCACCAGTAGCCTGAGCAGTTACGTTCATGTTAGGAATTTTTGTATTCCATACGTTAGCTATTGCACCGCCAAAAGGGTAGTAAGTTCCACTTGTACCACCAGTGGCAAGAATGTAGTTTTTAGTAGATGATCCGGAACAACCGGCCATAAATACAAGTGCCATTGTTGCAACAACAGCAAGAATTGAATTTTTTTTCATTGAATAAATTCCTCCTTAAAAAGTACAAATAATTTTACTATAAAAAGTAGTAGTTTTCAACAGACAAATTCTTATAATGCAGAAGCCCTGTAGATGTTTACTCGCTTAGTTCCATCCACTGTTCGGTGACTTGTTCGATTTGGGCGGAGATTTGTTCGATTTCGCGCTGGACGGCTTTTGCTTTTTCGCCGTTGGAATAGACCTGCGGGTCGGCTAGTTTATTTTCGAGAGTTTTCTTCTGGTCTTCGAGTGCTGCAAGCTGCTGTTCAAGATTTGCGAGTGCTTTTTCTTTTTTGCGGCGTTCTGATTCGAGTTGTTTCTGCTCTTCCCAGGAAAGATTTGAGCAGGCGTTGCGGGCGGCGTTTGAGCCCGCAGAGGGGGTAGTGGAAGCCACGCTAGTGGCTGGAGCGAGGGGGAGACTTCCCCCTTCTGTGTTAGTCTGGGCAAACTTTTCGCTTTGTTCCAGATAATAGGTGTAGTCACCGGGATAATATTTTGCGGTGCCTGGTTCAAGATGAAGAACGTGTGTTGCAAGCTGTTCTATAAAACCGCGGTCGTGACTTACAAAAACAACGGTGCCGCCATAATCGCGAAGTGCATTCAAAAGGACATCCTTGGAATGAATGTCCAGATGGTTTGTAGGTTCATCAAGGACAAGAAGATTTACGGGGCTCAAAAGCAACTGGAGCAGTGCGATGCGCGATTTTTCTCCGCCGGAAAGAACGTCCAGACTTTTAAAAACATCGTCGCCGCGGAAAAGGAATGCTCCAAGCATGTCGCGAAGCTTTGGAATAAGGTCGAGTGGAGCAATCTGTTCAAGATATTCTAAAATTGTTATGCTGCCTTTTATTGTTTCTGCATTGTCCTGGCTGAAGTATCCGATTTTTACTCCTGCACCTGGAATAATTTCGCCGGTAAAACTTGTGTCCTGTCCTGCAATTATTCTAAGGAGAGTTGATTTTCCGGTTCCATTGCGGCCTGCTACTACAAGACGCTGTCCGTTTTCTATTGTAAGATCGAGCGCATTAAGAACGTTTGTGTGTCCATCGTAGGATTTTGTGATTCCGTTCATGCGAAGAACGAGCCGGCCTGCGTGTGGTGCTGGTGGAAATGTAAAATGGATTTTCTTGAGCGATTCTGGAATTTCGATGCGTTCCATTTTGTCCAGCTTTTTCTGATATTCCTGGGCTTGTGCAGCTTTTGTTGCCTTGTAGCCGAAGCGTGTAATAAAATCCTGAAGCTTTGTGATTTCCTGCTGCTGCTGTTCGTAGGCGGCAATAAGAGTTTTGAGTTCCGTTTCGCGGACTTTTTCGTAATGTGAAAAGTTGCCGGGATATCGTTTGAGCGTTCCATTAAAAAGCTCGTATACTTCGTTTATTGTGACGTCAAGAAAATATCGGTCGTGGCTTACAAGTAAAAATCCGCCTTTGTAATTTTGAAGAAAATCTTCGAGCCAGGAGCGGGCTTCCAGGTCAAGATAGTTGGTAGGCTCGTCTAACAAAAGAATGTCGGGGTTTTGCATAAGGGCTTTGGCAAGTGCAATTCTCATCTGCCAGCCGCCGCTGAATTCCTGGGTGTCTCGTTCAAAATCTTTGCGGGAAAAGCCCAGTCCAAGAAGAACCGCTTCGGCAACTGACTGTCTGCGGTACCAGCCGGAATCTTCGAGCTTTTGGATTAAGTCTGCCTGTGTCTGCGCAAGTGTATTAACGTTTGAAGGATTTGATTCCATCTGTGCGCCAAGGTCGTCTATTTTTTGCTGAAGTTCGTAGCCGTAGTTAAAGGCTTTGTCTGCTTCTTCTAAAAGTGTGCAGCCCTGATGTGTTAGTCCCGACTGCGGAAGATATGCAATGCGGCATTCTTTTTGAACGGCGCGTTCTCCACTGTCGGGATTTGTGAGGCCTGCTAAAACTTTTATGAGAGTTGATTTTCCGGAACCGTTTGCACCGGTGAGCGCGACTTTTGAACCTGTCTGCAGGTTGATTGTTACGTTCTTAAGAATGTCTCTGTCGCCGAATGCAAGCGAAACCTGCGAAAACTGAACAAAAGCCATTTTATGTCTATGCCCCCGCCTATTTGTTTATTTGTTTTTAAAGTACAGAATGAGTGGACTTGAGCTTCGGGCTGTTACAAGGATTCCGTTGAAGGTTGCATCTGTTGCGTCTTCGAGTCGGAGGCCGTCGCTTTCGAGTTTGTAAAGGAAGTTTACTTCTTCGGAAAGTCCGTCAAACTTAAAGGTAAGAACGCCGTCATAACCCGAAAGCTGTTTGCTTACTGCGTATTTTACACTACAGGTTCCGGCATTCTTTGCACCTGCTCCAATTACTGATGGAACGAGCAGCTTAAAGCCTGTCCAGCGGAAGGTGCCGTCTTCATTGAGTGTGAGGTTTCCGTAGTTTGAACTTGAAAGCTCGCCTGTTTTGGCAACAACCTTGTCGTAATCATCTGTGCGTCGCTGTTTTTCTGCGGCAACAATTGCATTGATATCGTCTGCAAGTGTTACAAGATTTATTTCCTGAGGTTTTCCACTGTCGTCTGTGTAGCGGACAACAATAAAGGCTGCCTTTTTGTAAACAACGATGATTGGAATATTATTCAAGGTGTATTGATATTCGTCTGTTTTGGTGTAGCCTGTGTAATCCCAGCTTTCGTGGATGCCGCTTAAGTTGAGCGAAACCTTGTTGTTTACTGTATCAATTGTAAAGTTGTATGAAGGGTGAAGCTTTGTGATGTCTATGTTACCGCTGGAAATCATAGTGCTAAAGCTGTCCGGATACCAAGCCTTGTTGAGGATTGAAAGATAATATTTATCTTCCTCTTCTTCGATTTCGATTTTTTCTCCGCCTATCTGTTCGCCGTTTTCATCTGTTTCATAGAGGTTCAGGTTGTAGGAAAAACACCAGCCCTGAGTACCATCGGAAGTAAGGATTTTGTACCAATCACCTTCGAGAGGTACGCCACCTGTCATTGGAGCCTGTCCTGTGCCTTTGTACAAAAGCTTGATTACTTCTGCTTTGCGGAGTCTGTATACCTGCTTTGAAGTATTAACAGGTTCTGCACGGCAAGGAAGTCCGTCGAGTTTTACAGAAGCGTAGGTATGTGCCAGATCTGAATATTTTTTGCTTACTGTGGCAATTTTTGATTTTTTTACAGGATCTGTAAGCTGCCACAACGGAATTTCTATTTTTGTAAGCTCGTTTTCATTTTTAGAATCGTTTGCTGCTGTTTCTGAATCCTGGATTCCAACAACATATACCTGAGAAATGTTTGAACGAATGAAAACCGGAAGGATTTGTCCGCTTTGAAGCTTATATTCCGGTACATCCCAGAGCAAAACGCTGTAGCCCATGACCTTATCTTTGCAGGAAACAAATAAAAGTGAAAAAACTCCCAAAAAAACGAAAAATGCTTTCTTCATAAGAGTATAATATAGCAGAAATCGCAGAAAATGTCTTGATTATTGGTTGTTGTTTGAGGCAGGGGAAATGGATTGTAAAACTTTTTGATGAAATGTTGAAAAATGCGGAGCGGAGGTTCTGGTTTTGCAGAGCGTTGAACGCGGGAAGTGCGGGGCTGCCGCAGGCAGGTCTGCACTTCGGAATAATTTCCTATCCGCGTTCTCGGCGGAGCAAAATTGCAAGTTTTCGAAGAAAACTTGGTTAGGTTACGAAGTAACCGACGTTTCTCCGCGGGAGCATTTTTTCATGCTTTTAAATTAATCATATTTTATAATACATTTCCCCTGCCGCAGTGAATGATTTAAAAAATATTCTTGCAAATAATGACTTTATGGTATAGAATTCAAGGACAATCTTAAAAGTGAAAATTTTATAAAAAGTAGTAATATATTAAAAAGATTTTTTGTTTAATTTAAACCACCGTTTAAACTAAACACCCAGAACTGTTCTTTTAGCGTAGCACGCCCTTAATGGTTTAGCTTAACAAAGCTCAGTTCGCCCCCTGCCCGTATGGGTGGGAAAAGTAAACAAAATTTTTTTAGCCTTTTTTCTATAAAAGGTTCAACAAGGAGAAGTT
>JAGCTZ010000069.1 GCA_017963165.1 Treponema sp. | reverse complement strand
CCAGGAAACAGTAAGCTCAACCCCTGGAATAAAATCAATTCCCTTTATTTCAGCCTGTTTTGCAGCCGCATTTATTCCGTCTGTTGAATCATGGTCTGTTAAAGCAATAGCAGATAAATTTTCCTCTACAGCATAAGAAATTAAGTCTATAGGATTTAGAATTCCGTCCGATATATTAGAATGAGTATGCAAATCTACCATAAAAAAACAATAGCACAAATTGAAAAAATGTGGTATCATAGATTCAAGGATGTACATAAATGCCAAAGGTGATGCAATATTCAAAAGGTTCTGTTGTATATTTCGAAGGAGATAAAGACGACAGAATTTTTATTCTTCAAAAAGGTACAATGATTTTAAGTTCTATAGATGTCGAGACCGGAAAAGAAGTAGCCGAGCAAGTTCGCGAAGGTGAATTTTTTGGTGTTAAATCTGCATTAGGACATTTTGTACGTGAGGAAACTGTTCGCGTTTTGACAGATTCCATAGCTGTTGCTATGACGGTACCTGAATTTGAGAAGTTATTCAGTGGCAATAAAGCCATTATTATGAAAATGCTCCAGGTTTTCTCCGGACAACTTAGAACAATTCATCATAAAATCAAATCAATCCTTAATAGTGCAGAAGAAAGCATTGACGACGGAATTCTTGACGTTGTTAAAAGCTTTTATGATGATGAAAACTATGTGACAACTTTCGATTTGTGCAAACGCTATCTTACAAAATTTCCAAACACCAGTCACAAGATGGAAATTGCAAAATACATGGCAGATGCTAAGCGCAAAAACGAAATTGAAATGAACCGTCCGGGAAGAAAGCCAACTTTTGAGGAAACTGCCGAAGAAGATGCTGCAGCAGCAAATGAAAATTCAACAATGAAACAGTTTTCTCTTCCTGCATTCAGCCGCTTTGCAAAAACATATAAGCCTGGTGAAGTTCTTATCGCAGAATTTGAACCGGGCGACTGCTTCTATTTAGTTAAATCTGGCCGCGTTCAGCTTTCAAAGGCAATGAACGGAATCAACAAGAATATCGATATTCTTGGTCCGTCTGAATTCTTGGGTGAAATGGCAATTCTTGAAAATACACCACGTTCAGCTACTTGTGTTGCAGTAAATACTGTAGAAGTTCTTGAATTCAATAAAGCTAACTTTGAACTGCTGATTGCAAATAACCCTGCAATTGCCTTGATTCTTTTGAAAATGTTCTGCCGCCGCATTAACGAGCAGAAGCGCAGATTAAGAATTCTCGTAATTTCTGATATTACTGCCCGTATCGGTGATGTATTCCTCATGCTTGATGAAACACAGCCACAGCAGATGCCGACATCAAGCCCGATGAGAAGATTCGATGTTTCAATTCAGGATATTTCGCACTGGGCAGGCTTGTCTTTAGATGAAACCCGCGATGAAATCAACCGTTATGTTGAAAAACGCCGCATCGAAGTTATGGAAAACTACATTGTAGTTAAGAACATAAACGAAATTCAGCGTCTTGTAGAACAGAGAAAGAACATACGTTCTGTATAACACAGAAACTGATTTTTCTAAAAAAAGGCTTAGCACTTTTTAGTGTTAAGTCTTTTATTTTTTAGACGTAAATCGCGTCCTGCCTGCACTGGCTGAACACGCCCAAAGCACATCACATTCCAAGTCTTTAAAAAGAAAAAGCTGCCCTCTATACAGGACAGCTTTCTTTTTGCATGTGTAGAAACATGCTTAGTTATCAGACAGATTTTCCGTTTTTGATGGCAGCTTTGCAGTATTTGCAAATCTGAGTTTTTGTTCCATCAATTTCCTGTTCGTAAAGAACTTTAATTCCGTCTTTCTTGCAACGTGCGCAAGTACCGCGACCATGTGCTGGCTTGTCAAGAAGACCTTTTCCGCGATGAGATTTTGACATAGTTTTTCTCCTATACTAAATTATTCATCGCTCTTTGACGATGCGGGTTCTGCAT
>JAGCTZ010000068.1 GCA_017963165.1 Treponema sp. | reverse complement strand
GTGTCTACCATTCCACCACTCCGGCGTAAGTAGACAAAATATAACAAAAAAACGGGGGTTTTTCAAGTGTTTGATGCTTGTTATAATAATTATGTGAAAATTAACGTGCACACGTTTGAAGGCACGGAACCGGAGTTTGTATTAAAGACAGTATTCGGCTACGACTCCTTCCGACAGAATCAAAAGAAAATAATTCAAAGTGTACTCAGTGGTAAAGACACACTTGCCATAATGCCAACCGGTGGTGGAAAATCAATCTGCTATCAGATTCCGGCACTTATTTTTGAAGGTGTAACTGTAATTGTTTCGCCGCTTATTTCGCTCATGCAGGATCAGGTTTCTTCGCTGGAAACTGCGGGTATTCATTCAGTCTTTTTGAACAGTTCGCTCAGCTGGGACGACTATAAAAAATCAATGGACGAAATCCGTGCCGGTCAGGTAAAAATGATTTACGTTTCACCGGAAGGCTTGTCTACCGAAAAAATCCGCACACTGCTGGCGTCACCCGAAATAAAAGTAAACTGTATTACGATTGATGAGGCACACTGCGTTTCACAATGGGGTCATGACTTTAGGCCGGACTATATGGAAATTGGAGCATTCCGTGCGCTGTTCCCCGATGCAGTTATGATTGCGCTTACCGCAACTGCAACAGAAAATGTACGACAGGATATAATCAAAAATCTGCGGCTCAAAAAACCTGAAATTTTTATTTCGAGTTTTAACCGTGAAAATATTTTTCTGCAGGTTGCACCTAAAAAGAACTCACTCGATCAGATTGTTCAGTGCATAAAGGACTACGACGGTGAAAGTGGAATTATTTATTGTAATTCAAGGCGTGCGGTTGACCAGCTTGCACAGGCTCTAATTGACCTTGGATTTTCTGCAATCAATTATCACGCGGGACTCAACGATGATGTGCGCGCAAAAAATCAGGATGATTTTGTAAAGGGCAAGGTTTTGATTGTTGTTGCAACAATTGCCTTTGGAATGGGAATCAACAAGCCTGATGTTCGTTTTGTAATCAACTACGATCTTCCAAAATCACTTGAGGAATACTATCAGGAAATCGGGCGTGCCGGGCGAGACGGACTTCCTGCCACTGCCCTGCTGCTTTATTCTGCCGGCGACATAAACAAGGTGCGATTCTTTTTTGAAAGTTCATCGGACCCGCGAAAAGCAGAAGCAAGACTTCAGGGCATGATTAATTTTGCAACAGCGGTTTCGTGCAGACGTCGAATCCTGCTCGGTTATTTTGGAGAAGATTATAATCCTAAAAAAGCAAACCGTGACTGCTGCTGTGATATTTGCGCCGGCGGAGAAATCCCCGAAACTGATGTGACTGTGATGGTACAGAAATTGCTCTGCTGTATTATCCGAACTCAGGAACGTTTTGGTTCAACTTATGTAATTGATGTGCTTTTGGGTTCGCGCCAGAAACGAATTGTAGACAACGGTCATAACATGATTTCTACCTGGGGCATCGGCCGCGAGCTTTGTAAGGAAGACTGGTTTACGCTTATTGATTTGTGCATTGCGGCGGGCTTTATTACAAAATACGGCGAATACAATATCCTGCATATTACAGAAGACGGCTACTCTGTTTTGTCTACACGTGAAAAAATTATGCTGCCACTTAGGATTACTTCGGCTGACGGTGCAGACGCACAGGATATTGAGGGCGCAGGCAACGGCATGATGTTCCCAAAACCAGGTGCCGAAAAACCTGCCTTTATTGTTCACAAAAAAGCAGACGGTCGCAAAGTAATTGCAGAAAAACCGGGAGCCGACGACGAAATCGGTGAAAAAATAATTACAGAACTAAAAGCCTGGCGCCGACGAAAAGCCGACGACATGAACGTTCCCCCATACATCATTTTTGGCGACAAAACCTTGTACGACCTTGCCGCCAAAAAACCAACCGACAAACAATCCCTCGTTGGCATCTACGGCATAGGCGAAGCCAAAGTCGAACAGTTCGGCAAATCAATCATCGCAGTGATTCAGGATGTATTGGGAGACCAGTAAAACTCCCCTACTCCCTCACTTCAACAACGCGGATGGCGAAGGTGTCATCGGCAATGCAGATTTCACCGACGGCTGCCAGTTTGCCGGAGCGGAGGATTTGGGTGAACTCACCGGTACGCTGTTTTAGAATAATATAGGAACCCTGGTGAAGGGCAGCGATTTCCTGTTTGGTTAAGGCGGTGCTGCCAAGCTGGACGGAAATGTAATCGTTTTCGTCGTAGACAATTTCGCTGAGCTGGGTTGTTTCGGCAATTTCGATTCCAAATTGGTCGTCAATAGACATTGTTTTTCCGGTGTGGATTACGCGGTTTTCGAAAACTACATTCAGGCCTTCGGTTTCTTTTTTGTCCAAGATTAAAATTGTACCCGGTTCAAGAATTACATTTTCAGGGCGGAAGCGGCCAAACTCAATAAAAATATTGTCGGGGAGTTCGCGGCTTTTTATGTTCGAAAGATTCTGAACTTTTATTCCACCACCAGAGCCGTTTCCGTCAGTAAAATATCCGTTTGTGAAAAGCTGTTCAATGATAGTGTCACTAAGCTGAATATTTATCCAGCCTTCTGTACCGCCGGCTGTTCCTTTAAGGGCAACTAAAAGCATCATGCGGTTTTCATCCTGACGTGCGTTGTTCGAGGTTGCGCTCATTCCGGCTTTTTCAAGAGGGAAAAGTTTTGTCAGTTCCAGCTTACCGTCTGTCTGTTTAGAAACATTCTGCGCAATCACTGTGTAAATAGTTTTCAAAAAATAATTCTTAAAAACATCAAGATCAAAATCGGAAATCAGATTGAACTTTGAAGCATCCTGTTTGAGAAGAGCCTTTGCAAGCTCCGAATCAACTTCAATTGTAAAGCCGCCACCTGTAAAATTAAAATCATAGAAAAAACATTTTTGCGGAATAGAAACCAGAAATTCCTTGTTTGTCATCTGATCTACATTTTCACGGTGAAAATCACAACGGTCATTCATTATGATTGTAAATTCACGGTTCATTGTCTGACAGATATCTTCGCTGAGAATCCAAAGCTCGTGCTGCATATAACGCGGGTAGCGGTCAGGCTGACGGAAATTATATTCAACAATCTTTTTTCCATTAACATCCTGGCTGAATGGAATCTCGCCGTTCATGATAGATTCAACTTCGACACCAAAAACCTCGGCCAGTTTGGGAAGCACAGTTACATCGGGACAGCCATCACCACGTTCCCATTTAGAAACAGCTTTATCGCTGACATTACATTTTTCTGCCAGTTCCTTCTGAGTAAGCCCTTTGCGACTTCTGAGTTCATAAATCAAAAGTCCTGTCTTTTCTGCATTCATAGTGTTCTCCTTGAAATAGTTTTTCTGCTGGCCAGCATCTATGATAACTATATCACACCATTTTTCACCTGTAACCCGACAGATAGTTTACCAGAGTAGAATTTTGGGTAGAATTTATTTCAAACGCCTTTCTCTTGTGTATTTTTTCTACGGCTTTTAAGTTTTTCGTTAATCTTTTTGGCTTCGTTAAAATCAAGAAGGTAAACAAGGGCGTCCACAAGGAAATAAACCACTATAAACATTACTTCCATGAGCGCAATCGAAGCCCAATTCTTTTGCATCCAGCCAAGTTTTATGGCTACAAAGAAAAGCACCGCATTTATCATTAAAAAATAAATTGCTTTGAGCAGCAAAAGCAGTCTGTTTGACATATTCTTTTTGATATAAAAAATTCCAAAGCCTGCTCCGGACACAATGCCAATTAATAAAACTCCCCAGATATCTGTAATGCTCCAGCGGATATCTTTATCATCTGAAAAAATCAATATGGAGAGGGTTGCAATCATAAAAACAAGGGTAACAACGCGCGTGCAGATATTTATCATTATTGAAATCATTTCTTTATTTCTTTCTGAAGAACTCATAAGCCTAACAACTCCTTTAATGTGTTTAAGTAATTTCTGGAAATCATAACTTTATAACCGTTTTCTAATACAGCTTCAAAACGGCCGCCAAAAACCGGTGCAAGACTGTCAATTTTATCGAGGTTTACAATTACCGCTTTATTTGCCCTGAAGAAGGTGCTGGCAGGAAGCTCTTCTTCCAGCTGATACAGCTTTGATTTTGTTTCATAAACAGAATCTTTTGTATAAGCAAAAACCGTATCATCAACTGATTCAAAATACAGAACGTCGCCGGGTTCAACAAAAACAATTTTTGATTCCTTATAAAAAGACATTTTGCCTTTGCCGGTTTTAAACTGATTTATGAGCTTAGTCATATTATCATCAAGATAGTCGCACTTAACGATTATCTCGTCTTCTTCGCCCGCCTGCTTTTCTAAAATGGTAATTTTCATTTTTTATCCTTATTTTAATTCTACCATCTTTTTGGCTTCTTGCAATACAAGATTTGCCTGTGTTTCTTTTCCGCAAGTATTATAGCATTCATAGGCCATTACATAACAATAGGCTTTGAGGCTGGGGTCTGTCGCCAGGGAAACTATGCGCATAAAATCTTCGGCACCGGTTTGTGCTTTTCCAAAAACCTGTTCAGGAACCGAAGCACTTACAGAGCCCCTGTTCATAAGAACATTAATTTCTCCTTCCTGACCGTCGGCAAGCTCTGCGGCTTTATCAAGATAATCAAAGGCTTCGTTTACAAGGGCAACTGCTTTTACTACAGAAGACTCTCCTCCTTTCATTGCAAGAAAAGAACCGTAGTAGGCCATGCTAACAAAATCATCCGGATTTTCGGAAAGCTTTTGTTTGTAAAGGGCAAGGCCTTCGTCTGTGGTTGAAGGCATCTGAACCTGCGAGCCAATGCTCTGGGCATAAGTTGATTTCACCTCTTCAATAAAGGCCTTATTTTTTTCTTCTTCGCTTTTTGATTTTTTGTGAGCGGTCATGGAGGCTTCTACAGGAGAGAGTTTTGCTTTTTCAAAGGTCTCGCTGTTCCAGGAAGCTAATGACTCGTTTGAACCAATTACATCATAAACCGGAGGAACAAGATTATTAAACTCTTTTGAATTTTTCATTCCACCGTGAGCCATTGCAGGCTTTTTTTCCAGAGGCATAAAACCTCCGCGGTCAAACTGAGAGTACGCGCCTGTCAAAACATAATGCCAGGTTTTACGTGCACCAAGGATTTTCTGTATTCGTTTATCTCGTAAAGGAATACGCACTTTAATTTGAGAGCCGTTGTTCAAATTATAATATTCCGTATTGCAGATAAAATCGCCGGTGCTGTCGTAAAGCTTTGCCTGTTTTGAACAAATCCAGAGAGCAAAATCCCAGGGATGTTCTTCATCAAAGCAAACCTTTTCTGCTGAATCAAAAAGAGGCTCTGTGCTTCCGCCTTGGATATTATCTGCATCAATATAAATCATGATATTGCGGACATCAGCGGGGCCGCTTTTATATTCCAGAGCAAGCTGCCAGTATTCGGATGACTGCTGCCAGCGTGCATTTATTACAGGTTCATGAACAGTATAGCGCACAAGATCAAGAGAGCCTTCTGAAAAACTTTTGTTCAACGGATAACGAAGCTCAAGCTTTTCGCCTGCCCCCTTGTCGTCGCCAATTGCATCCATAAAATCTGCACAGACAAGACCTCCGATAAAAGAAGGATCTACATGCAGAAAATTTCCTATAAAGTTTGAAGGAACCGATGAACAGATAAAAAACAGGGAGACTCCAAAAAAGCAGCAGAATACCGTCTTGCAAACAGTCCATTTATATCTGATATTTGTTAGTATAGCCTTACTCATTTTGCACCTCCAAAAATACCTGAAACAAGATTGAGTGATTTAATCATAAAATCCGAAGACATGATTACGGCAAAGGTAAAGGCCGCAAAACGGAAAAGCTGTGCCGGATGTAAAAGCTCCTGGAATACACAACCTGCAGCAGTTTTTGGTTTTGCCTGATTGTGACCGCAGCCACATGTATTTTTGCTAAATCGTAAGCTGTATGAAATTGCTTTTTGCGGACAGGCTGCCACACATTCTCCACACTTGGCGCAGGTTAATTCGGGATGACCTTTTTTGTCCTGAATTGTCTTAATATCAATTGCACTGAACGGACAGTTAGAAGCACACTTCATGCAGCCGGTACATTTTGTGGTATCAATCTTCATCTGAAACAAACTGAAGCGATCTGTCAAAGAAGCAAAAGCTCCAAACGGACAAAGTGTGCTGCACTGTGTTCTCTTTTTTGTAAGGATTGGAAGCACAACTACAAGACCAAGAAAGAGCCCGATAAACATTACTGTTGCAATCAAACTTGGGATAGAATCAATCGGACTGAATTCAGTTACAAGTTTGAAGGGGCAGAACCATTCGCAGTAAATGCAGGCAAGCTCACACAAGGATGCAAGAATTATAAAAAACAAAAATCCAAAATGAAATTCACGAAGCTCTTTGTTTTTTGGAAGGAGCTTAAGGCGCTGTTTTTTTGCAACATGAGAAAAGCCTTCTTCCCAGCCGCCGTAAAAACAAACCCAACTGCACCAGCCGCGTCCGAGTGTAAGCGTACAGACAAGCCAGATTAAAATCATACTTGAAACTGCTGCATAGTGCCCCGCAATACGTGCCGGAAAAATTATATTTTTTGTAACAAGAAGAGGAACAAGAACCTGAGGAATTGCAATATGACAGAAGGGAAGCTCTGAGTTGCTCAAGGCCTGACTTGTAATTGCCATGCTGCCACGCTCGGTGTATAAATCGGAAATGAAGGCAATACAAAATCCAACTGCAAAAACTGTCTGAAAGATACGGCGGTAAATCACTCCGCTTCCCATTTTTTTGTGCTCAGAAAAAGTCATTCTTACAAAAAGGAACATAAGAAAGAGCGCATACACAATTGCCGCAACAGAAAAATCATTCATCAGAACAACAAAGAAAAAAACTATAAATGCCATCATGCAGGATAAAATCAAACTGGAAATCATACCACGCTCCTTATCCAAAAATCAGGGGAATCAAGCCCAGGAAAATCATAAAATAAAGGCTCACGCAAACTTGAGTAACTCTTGCTACCTTTTTAATCGCAGGAAGCCTTTTTGCTACAAAAGGAATTCCAAAAAGCGGAATAAAAAACGGCAACGTTCCGATGTAAAAAAATATAAAATAGAAAAAGCCTGAAAGTCCGTTGCCTCCAAAAACTGAACGCACGATTGCAGTCCAAAGAGGAGGACATACATGAAGTCCCACAGCAAGTCCAGCGCAAATTGAAGTAACCCAGTCGTTGCCTACGCGTCGCAGCTTTGGAACACGACAACCGTCGCTGCAGCCCCAGGGAAATTTTATTCCAAGAGAATTCACAAGCAGTGAAAGTCCGCACAAAAGATATGCATAAACAGAAAGCTTATGTGCAAGGACCGGATCCATAAACTCATTTACTAAAAGTCCAATGGCCGCAAAAGCTGTTCCAAGAATAAAATACGTTACAAGTCGGCCACCAAGAAATGCCCCTATCAGGCCAGAGTTTCTTTTGTAGCTAACCTTTTCTGTGCCGGATAAAAACGGAATTAAAACAGGTGCACAGTACATTGTGCAGTAAGTTCCTGTTGAAAGGCCAAGTAAAATTGCTTCTAAAATCATAGTCGCCTCGTTTTATTCAGAATATTTGTCGAGCATCTTTTGTGCCCGTTTGCCGGAATCAGAATCTGGGGCAACTTCCTGCGCTAGTTCAAAAAGTTCAAGCGCATAATCAAGGTCGCCGGAATCAAGATAATAAAATCCGCAGTACAAATATGCTTCTGCTTTGTCGTTGCCGGAAAGTTCCTCCACCTTTTCATCATCAATTAAAAACTCAACATCGCTTTTGATATCGCTGTATCTTTTTAATGGTGAGGTTCTGCTAACTTCAATTCCGTTTTCCAGACGAAGCAGACGGCAATAAATTTCATCAGGATTCATTGAAACAGCTTTGTCTATAAACTCGTTTCCCTTATCAAGATACTCAAGCGATTTTATGGCGTTTGTCTCTACAACTATGCTTGCCTTGATTGTAAGAGCGCTTCCGTAAACAGCACAGGCAATGGCGTCGGTTTTAATAAAAGGCTCCAGAGTCTTAAGGCATTCTTCAATCACAGTATCAGTGATTTTTGGGTCACCGGCTCGTGCGCTGTCATGATATTCGATTCCCTTTTTAATCTGAGGATTAAGCTCCTGGGCAAAAAGGCTGCTACCTGCAAGTCCCATCAAAACACACACTCCAGCCAAAATGATTTTCTTCATAAATTACTCCTTAAAAAACGTGATATTAAAAGCTTTGCATTGCTGCAAAAACAAATCTTCCTTTTCCCTGATGATTTACACCGTACGAAAAATTAAAGTAGGCAAATATAGGACAATCAAAATTAATTGCAAGTCCCACGCCGTATGCATCAAGCAAACGGATAAACTTATCTGAATATTCTTGAGCCAGCGCAAAATCTGTGAACAAATATGGAATAAGATCTACAGGAAAGCACGGCGGCATATTAAAGCTCAAAGCGTTCCATCTGAACTCTGCAGAAAAAAGTCCGTAGCAGTCTGTAGTCAGTTCTTCTGTTGTGTAACCCGAACGGATTTTCTGTTCTGTAAGATTTATTTTTGTATCTTGAATTACGACGCCGCCATTCAAAAGCCCCGCAAGAGTGATTTGTTTTATTGGAGTGTATTCAATTTTTACAGCAGCCTCCAAACTGCTTCCCTGCACTTCCCCGTAATAATTAAACTGGCGGACTTCTGTGCACATCTTAAGTCGTTCTGAAAACAAAGCCGTATGACATAAAAATGGCGACACCGTAATCTCCGTGGATGCACCGTTTTTTATACTAATCAAAGCCTGTACATCAGCGCCCATGCTTAAATCCGGCGTTACAAAAAATCCTGCCGTCAAACATGTGTCAAAAGCAAGCGGCTCCTTTTCAACAAGACTCTGTGGCACATTTGTAAATGCGCCTGCCCCAAGAATCAACGGAAGCCCAAAAGCATTTTCGTCAACATAACTTACACCGCTTTTGTTATAACCAAGATAACCTGTAAGAAGATTTCTTCTGCCACCAAGAGCCGCTTTTCCAAAAAGACCATAAGCATTGCCTCCACCAAACCTGAGCAAAAAGCCCGTACGCACCGTAATATAAACAACCATGGTCCCGGGATTTTTCTTTGATTCGCGAGTCTCAACCTGAGCAGAATAAAAAAGCCCGCTGTTCATAAGGCGAAGCCTTGTAGTTTCTGCTTCATTTTCAAAACCCTTTTGGGTAAACTTTCTGTTCTCGCGAAACTTTGTATAACTTAAAATTGTGGAATATCTGATTTTTCCGTTGGCAGGGGAATCTTGTGTAAGTTCTTCTTCATCAAGGAAAACCTTGATTTTGGAAATGGACATTCTTGGCGCGGCTGAGACAGGGGCCTGTACTAGCTCAAGACAGCCGTCTGCCTCCCCACCAAAAACAGCCCCAATTGAGAAAAAAAGAAAAATAATTAAAAACAAAATACCGCGTCGCGTCATGACTCGAATAATAAATCGGGTATTTTGAGAACACAATACGGTTTTAGGTAAGATGCATAAACCGGATGGTATGATGCAAATGTGCGGGTGTGAAAATTCCCCTAACTAGCCAAAAAGCTTTCTACATTCCAGGTAAAAGCGTTTTTCGTCGGCTTCGCCCATGCTAAAGCTCTTTCTTGGAAGAGGACCGCGTCCATTGATTGTTTCAAAGAAAGAATCTTTTGCAATTGGAGGCAGCAATATTCCCACAGCATTTTCGCGTTCACCAAGCTTTAACGTTTCTTCACTTCCGTGAATGTAATCGATTTCCGGGGAGGCACCAGAACCAGTTGCTTCTTTTAAGAACGCATCAATTTCCGGCTGGAGTCTTGCAACTGCAAGTTCTTTGATTCCTGTTTTTAAGAGAACATATTTTTGTGCGCCGTTTCCGTTTTCGCGATATGCAAAACCAAAATCTGCCCAGCTTGCTTTTACTGCTGCATCAAGTTCACTGGCACCTGCAACTTCGCTTACAGAACCATCAAGCTTTTGTGCAAGATGCTTGATGAGGCCTTCGACATTGGCATTGAAAATCACACGGTGAATTGGTTCAAAAGTCAAACCTGTATCATAAATATTCACAATTTCAACAAGTGCATAACGTACAGGGCAAGCAGCAAGTTCTGCATCACCTGCACCACCGGCAACAAGTTTTTCCTTATATTCATCCCAAACAGCTTTTGCAGTAGCAAGAGAATGGTTTCCATCGCCTACAGCAAACAGGAAAGTTGAACCGTCAGCAGCACGATTTTTTTCTGCAATTTTTGCAATGGCATCACTAACACCAGCAATTTCTGCATCGCTTTCTACAGCCCAACCAGTGATTGAACCACCATTGCACATAAGCTCACCGTCATAAACAGGAGTCTTATTCTTTACAGCTGCACCAGCACCACCAACAAGTAAATCATCCTTATCATCAACTAGCAGCATAATATGAGGAAGTTCAAGCGGAGCACCACGTCGGATTTCCATTCTTGGAGGAATGCGTTCTACAATAGTAGCTTCTGTTGCACGGATATTAGCTTTGCTGAATGGTTTCCATTCATAAGTTTCAAGATCAATCTGGGCAACAAGTCCACGTCGAGTTCGACCAAAAGCTGTCTTTCGTTCAAGATAAATCATACAGCTTCGTGGAGCAGCAAAAACGTCTCCTTCAAGATATTCCTTCATTGTCTGACGGATTTTCTTTATACGCTCGGGCTTATCTGGAGAACCAAGATAAACCTCCGGCAAAATCAGATTCAAAGTCGAAGGCTGCCCTGCTGCAGTAGCTTCTGCTTTTTTCCAATAATCCAAATCCTGAGTATACTGGTCACATGCAATTACTGACCATTTTGACAAATCAATTTTTGCCGGCAAGAGAATTTCCGGAACTTTTACACCAAATTGTTCTAAGTTTTTCATAGGTTTGAGTATACTGTTTAAGCAGAAATTGTGCTACAATAATTCTATGCAGCAGGGACTTAGTCAGGTTCAAAAACAGATTCAAAAAATGTCTCAGGTTCAGATTCAGGCAATGAAATTTCTTGCAATGACTAACCGTGACTTGCGAGAACAAATCTACAAAGCTGTCGAAGAAAATCCTGCACTCGAAATTGTTTCTGATCCACAAAAAGCTCGTCAGTCACAGAACGAAGCTTATTCGGGAAAAAGTTCTGCTTCTGCCAGCGAAAGCTCTGATGCTAATCAACGTGCAATTGAAGCAATTGAAAATCGTGGGGAAACGCTTCAGCAGCATCTTATGGCCCAGCTGGACCTTATGAAAATTTCCCACGATGAATATGAACTGTCGCAGAAACTCATTTACAATCTTGATGCAAACGGCTGTTACGGTTCTATGCTTGCCCCGGAAACTCTGCTTGATAAAACACGACCTGCACAGAATGCTAAAATGCTTGCCCGTTGTATAGACCGCATTCAGCGAATGGATCCTGTGGGAACCTGTTGCCGGACATTGGAAGAAAGCCTTTTTGTTCAAGCCAGCATTGCCGGCGATGCCCCACCACTTGCCCTTTTTATTCTTGATGGTCATCTTGAGCTTTTATCACCGCCTCAACCAGAACGTGTTCTTAAAAATCTTAAAGAATATCTTAAAAACTGGCACTCCAAAAAGTTTGCACCGGAAATCGTTCTTGATAAAATCACCCTTGATGAAAAAGCTGCAGAAGAAGCTGTAAAATATATTCTTACATTAAACCCTCGCCCTGCAGGAGAATATATTTCTGATACTTCACAGGCAGATTTTTTCCGCCCTGATGTTGTACTAACAGTTGAACGGGTACCAGGTGCAATTCCCGCCAACAGTTTTGAAAACGGAACTGTTGCCGGAGACGATACCTGCCATTTTCAGATTAAATATGCCAGCGGAGATTTGCCACAGGTAAGACTTTCAGCAAACATAAACTTTGACAAAGCACTTGTCCAGCAGGCACAGATCTTTTTGAACCAGCTTCAATACAGAGAATCCACACTTGCATTGCAGGGGTGTGCTATAGTTGCCGCACAAAAAGATTTCTTTTTACACGGTCCAGGGAACCTGTTACCACTTACCCGCCGTCAGATTGCAGCACAATTAAAAATTCATGAGTCAACAGTTTCAAGAATGTCGGGTAAAAAATCGAACCGTTATATTCAGACAGAATGGGGGCTTTTCCCGGCAGAATACTTTTTTGTTTCGGGAGTAAAAACAACAACCGGCACATCCGCCTCTGCAGAAAAAATCAAAGCCCTCATCGGCGACATGATTGCTTCTTCCTCCACCCCGCTTTCTGACCAGACCCTCACCGAAAAACTCAACGCACAGGGAATCAAAATCTCGCGTCGTACCGTCAACAAATACAGAAATCAGCTTGGAATTGAGAATTCTTACAGGAAGTAACGCTTTTCATTTGTTTTTTCACCTTTCTCGTGTTATCCTTATAAAAGAGGAGAGAAAAACCACAAAAAGGGCAAATCGCCCGCAAGGAGAACTCTATGGAAAAATCAATAAATGCAGTTGGATTTACATTGGAACAGAAACAGTCTGACATGATAGATTCAAAACTCAAAAGAATTGCTTATGCAGAGGATCTTATTATCAATCTTACTATGCGTATTAAGCACGATAAGGCATATTCTGTAGAAACAACAGTAAATTTCCGCTGGGGCTCACAGGCACACGTTTCTAACGAAGACTTTGATTTTGGCGCAGCATTGAACAAAAACATGGACATGCTCGACCAGAAAATCAACAAAGAAAAGGAAAAAAAGCAGGAGAAATAAACCTTAATAAAATAAGGCAATCCTCTTAATTCAAGGAATTCAATGTAAAAACTGGCTTCCGGGGGAGTGCAAATGTCAAAACCGCAAGCTAGCTTGCTACACGCTGGCGTGCCTTGTAATTATATACATGGCCGCCCAGGCGGCCGCACGCCAGAGTGTTTTTGCCATTCGCACTCCCCCTCGCGCCAGTTTTTTTATTGGTTCATTTTCTATTCCATTTTTTATTAAATTCTATTGCATTTTTTCCTATTTTTTGTATAGTATAACTGTATGGCAGATAAGAAATTCACTGTTTTGGATTTGCTCGACCTGGAGCTTTCAGGACACGATGCCTTGCAGTTAAAATGTATTGCGGGACGTCGCGGGCTTCCTCGTGCAATTACAATTCCGGAAATAAACAGGCCTGGACTTGCACTTTCGGGCTTTTTCGAAAATTTTGCCGGTGACCGTGTTCAGCTTTTTGGACGTGGTGAAACTGCCTATCTTCACAAGCTTCACAAAGAAAAAAATACAGAAACATTAAAAAGCTTTTTCAAACCAGGCATCCCTTGCTGCGTTTTTACATATAATAGCGAACCTACCGAAGAATTCCGCGAGCTTGCCGAAGAAAACTGCTGCCCGCTTCTCCAGACAGATCTTGCTTCAACAGAATTTACAACCCGCCTTACACGTGTTTTTTCAAATATATTTGCGCCTCATAAAACCTTCCATGGAGTACTTGTAGAAGTATACGGTATTGGTATTCTTCTTTCGGGTCATTCAGGTGTTGGAAAAAGTGAAACAGCTCTTGAGCTTGTAGAACGAGGCCATCGTCTTGTAGCAGATGATATTATCGAAATCCGTTGTGTAAACGGAAACACAATTCTTGGCCGTGGAGCAAATACAACAATCAGTCACCATATGGAAATCCGTGGGCTTGGAATTATTAATATTTCTCAGCTTTACGGAGTTGGTGCCATCCGAAACCAGAAAGAAGTTCAGCTTATTGTTCAGCTTGAAGACTGGGATTCCAGCAAGGCCTACGACAGACTTGGAACAGAACAGGCATATCAGGAACTGCTTGGTGTAAAGATTCCTGTAATCGAAATTCCTGTTCGCCCCGGAAGAAACCTTCCAATCATCATAGAGGCTGCGGCTATGAATGAACGTCTTAAAGACATGGGCTACAATGCAGCAAAAGATTTTAACGAAAACGTTCTTAAATGGATTGAAACCGGAGATGCTAAAACAGCATACTATGGCCACGACAATTCATATTAAAATATATAAGGCAGGCAACTGTCGAGGAAATTATTATGATTGAGAAAATTCTTACTGTTCAGAACCGTGCAGGCATTCACGCCAGACCAGCTGCAATTATTGCACAGACTGCTAACAAATTTGAAGCAGAAATCACACTGGCACGCGACGAAACAACAGTAAATGCAAAATCAATTATGGGTGTTATTGCAATGGGAGCAGGCTACAACACCCAGATGACAATGGTTGTTGAAGGTCCTGATGAATCAGAAGCAGCCGCAACAATCGAAGCTTTGTTTGAATCAAAGTTCGAAGAGGAATAATAAAAAAAAGGAGGGCAACTATATGAAAGGTATTACAGACAGACAAAAAGAAGTTCTGACCTTTATTACTAACTTTTCAGAAGAAAACAGTTATCCACCAACTGTCAGAGAAATAAGCGAACATTTTAGTATTTCTATAAGAGCAGTTCAGGATCATATTATTGCCCTGCAAAAAAAAGGCTTTCTGTCTCAGTCACAGAAACGTTCACGTTCTATAAGAGTCCTTTCTGATCTTCGCGAAAAAACTCCTGCCCCTTTTGTTGGAAAAGTTCCTCTGCTTGGAACTGTAGCCGCAGGTAAACCTCTTTTGAGCGAAGAAAATCTTGATGGCTATTTAAATCTTACCGAGCCATTTATACGTCCTGGAAAAAATTATTTTGCATTGCGTGTCCGCGGCTTGAGTATGATAAATGCAGGTATTCTTGACGGAGACCTTGCCGTTATTGAGCAGACAAACACCGCTGTAGACGGACAGATTATTGTCGCAGTTATTGACGACGCAATCACACTTAAAAGATATTACAAAGAATCCGAAAGAATCCGACTCCAGCCGGAGAATCCTGATTTTCCTGCAATCTATTGCAAAGATGTGCGCATTGTAGGAATTCTTTCCAATATTTTAAGAACTTACTAAATTATGACAACACCGATTTATCTTTATACTGGACCTGAATTCGGCTTGCGGGATGAAGCAGTTGATGCTGTCAAAAAAGCCCTCAACAAAAAATTTGGCGAAAGTGAAGAACATATTTACTACCTCAACGAAACATCTATCGGGCAGGCACTTTCAATGCTCGAAAACGGAAATCTTTTTGCTTCGGCAACCTGTGTAATCTGCAAAAACGCAGAACTGCTTAAGAAAAAGGATGATATACAACTTATCGAGGATTGGTGTAAATCGGTAGCTGATTCAGGCGAAGACTCTTCTGCCCTTATTCTTGTTTCCGACGAAATTTCTGTTGATTCAAAGCTAGATAAACTTGTCCCTGCATCAAACAAACAGAAATTCTGGGAAATGTTTGACAATAAAAAAATCCCATGGCTTACAGATTATTTCCGAAAAAACGGCTATGGACTTACGCCGGATGCAGCCCAGCTTATTCTTGATATGGTCGACAACAATACGCTGGCACTTAAAAATGAATGCTCCCGCTTTTTCCTTTGTCTTGAAAAAGGCAAAACAGTAACTCCCGAAGATGTAGATTCCTTCCTTACACATAACCGCGAAGAAAATGCTTTTACTCTTTTTAAGCAGATGCTTTCGACCTCGGAATCACCGGAACAGCGGCTGGAGGAAGCTCTTTCTGTACTTCAGGGAATAAGACTTTCAAAAGACAATTCTTCTGTTCTGCTTATTGCAGGTCTTTCTTCATGCTTTAGAAGACTTGTGCTCTGGCATAAGCTTCAGGCCGAAAGCTATGGCGGTTTTGGTGCAGATGAAGCAACATTAAAATCAAACGGCTTTGGCAGCAATATAATTCAGAATCAATATAGAAAAGCAGCTAAAATCTGGACAACAGGCCAGGCAACAGCTATTCTTGCAATTCTTGCATCAACAGATATGCAGATTCGTTCAGACGGAAGCGCAACAGAGGATATTCTTCTGCAGAAAATGCTTTTCGAAATAATCATCAAAAAAGGCGCATCTCTGGCAACTGCAGAGTATTAGAACATGTGGTCCCTGCCCTTCGACAGGCTCAGGAACCGCAAGTCGAAGGGCCTACAATTCTACTTTATTTAACAAATCTTTAAATGCTACAAGCTCTTCTTTTGTAAAGGTAATGCCTTTGCCCATTTTTTGATGATCCGGAGACCAGCTTCGAACATCATATTTTGCAGGACGGCCACCCCAGGAAACAAGATTTAATTCAAGATTCCAGCCACCTTTACCTTCGGCAATAGTACCAACGCTTTGTGTAATTTCAAATGAAAAATCATCAGCCATAAGCATCTCCTTGTGACACTTTTTTCACACTTAATCAATTTTACCACATATTTTCTATATATAGGAAATTTTCTACAGAATTCACCGTTTTTTAACCGAATTTGCCGATAATAAAGTTGTAAGATTGGATTTTATGGGTTAAAATAAATCAATTCTTTAAAATGTGAGGAATATTATGAAAAAACTAGCATTTTTTGCTCTTTCTGTTTTCTTAATACTGTCCTTTGTTTCTTGTGGTTCAAAAGAAGCTGTGGAAGATATTCCAGAGCCAACACCTCCAGCAATCGAAGAAACACCAGTACAGGAAATTGCAGAAATTGTAGAAGCTGTAGAAGACATCCAGGAGACTGTTTCAACAGCAGCAAATGAATTGGCTTTGGCAACTATGGATTCAGCACGTCAGTCAGCAATTGACTCTGGCGCCGATAATTTTTATATGTTCGATGACCTTGAGGAACGATATAAGGAACTTAAGGAAAGAGCGGACAATGGAGAAGATGTTTCTCAGGAATGTGCAGAACTCGCCAAAGTATATAAAGCCCTCGAAGCTTATGCAAAGGCAGATGCATTAAAAGAAAAAATTGACGACCATGAAGTTCCAGTTCTTGTAAAAGATCCTTACGATCAGGGTTGCAAAGACATGGATAAATTTGACGAACTTGCCGAAACAGATGGAAGTTCTGCAGATGATTTACTGTCTGCCGCAACTTCTGCTTATACAAACTTTAAGACAGTATACGCTACCCTTTCAAAAGATCTTGCTAAAGATGCACGTAACGATGCACTTGAAGCAAAGAAAGATGCAGATTCCGTAAAAGCCGGCGTTTCTCAAAAGAAAGAATATAACAGAGCTGTAGATATTTTCAAAAAAGGTGATGCAAGCTACTCTATGATGGGCTTTGAAACTGCCATTGATTACTATGATGAAGCTTACGATATTTTCACAGAACTCTACGAAGATATTTACGAAAAGAGAGAAGCTGCTCTTGCCGCTATAGAAGCTGCTAAGAAGAGCGTAGAAGAAAGTGCTGCAGTTGCAGAAGAAGCTGACCGCGAAGCTCCAATTGTCGGCGATCTTGACGGAATTGAAGACGAGGATGCAGTTCTTCTTGAAGAAGACGACTATGCAGACCCGGCAGATGCTGAGGCTTACCTTAGCGACGACATCTCTATTGATTTCGGAGGTGATGCAAAATGAAAAAGTTAGTATCAATAATTGTTGCAGTTTTGATGACTGCTTCTATTTTTGCAGCAAGCTACAAGAACAATACATATCAAAAGCTTGCAGACGAATATACACAGAAGGCTGAAAAAGCAATGGATGCAGGCGAATACGATGATGCAATTGCTTATTCAGAAGAAGCAAAGAAAAACGCAGAGCTTTCAAAGGCATATATTGCAAGAATACTTTCTATGGGCGAAGCAGAAGATAATATTAAACTCGCAAAAAATAAGCTTGCCTGGGCAGAATCAATCGATGCTCCAAACATTTTCCCAATGGCATATACTGCAGCAAAGGAAAACCTTGCAAACGCAGAAGCTTCTTTTGAAGCAGAAGAATGGGCCCGCGCAAATGAATATGCAAAGCTTTCACTTGCATCGCTCGAAGGTGTTGCAGAAACAACTCCTCTTCCAGCAGAATATATTGTTCGTCCTTGGGCAGAAACAAAAGACTGCTACTGGAATATTTCGGGCCGGCCTTATGTTTACAACAACCCACTGCTTTGGGAAAATCTTTATCAGGCAAACAAATCAAAAATGCCAAAACCGGAAGATCCTAACCTTATTCTTCCTGGTATGAAGATGTCTATCCCAAGTCTTACCGGTGAATACAGAACAGGAACTTACGATCCTAAAAAAGAATACGATACATACGGTAAATAGGTTCCAGGTTTTAGGTTCCAGTAGGGCGGAGCCCCGCTACGCCTCAAATAAAAAATGCACGGTAGTTTCGACAAGCTCAACCACCGTGCATTTTTTATTTTCGTCTACCCCACCCAGCGGGCTCAAACGCCGCCCGCAACGCCCGCTCAACAATCCTTCTTCAAATAAAACATCATCGCCGTAGACATCAGGGCATGAGGAAATTGTTCAGTTCCCATATCTGCTATAATCTGTTCAACAGGAACCTTTATAACATTCACAAATTCATCATTATCTAAATCCTGAGTATTTGTACATTCAAGCTCCTGTGCCAGAAAAACATGCACCTTATTCGAAAAAAGCGCAGGATTCGGATTTACTTCTCCAAGCTTTGTAAGTTTTCCGGCACGACAACCAGTTTCTTCAAGTAATTCACGGCGTGCTGCAGCTTCGGGAGTTTCTCCTTTATCAATTACACCACCAGGAAATTCAACACTAAGACTTTTTGAACCATGACGCCACTGTTTTACCATATAAAAGGCCTTATCAGAATCACCAGACTTTTCAATTTCAGGAATTACAATAACC
The DNA here is from genome assembly GCA_017963165.1 of Treponema sp. The sequence goes on along the minus strand of JAGCTZ010000068.1, from coordinate 8,010 downwards.
CAGTCTGGCGCATCAAGAACAATATAATCCCCTTTAACAATGTTTTTATACGTATTTGTGCTGCTTGTAACATCAAAAACAACAGTTTTCAAAAGAATCTTTTTTTCGCCGCTCGTCCATTTAAGATTTTCGTCTTCACTAGTAAAATAATTTGACATATAGTTCCTCTAGTCTTATCATAATTATAAGAAAAAAACATAGAATTGCAACATTTTCAAGGAGGTGTCTATGGCAATTATTACACTCGCACGACAGGTTGCTGCAAAAGGTGACGAAGTTGCTCAGGAACTTGCTGCAAAACTCGATTATAAATTCATCACCCGTAAGCAGATTGAACAAAGAATTCTGGAACTTGGTTTTCCTGCAGCAAAATTACCAAAATATGATGAGCGTAAGCCGGGATTTTTTGCCTCTATGACAAAAGACCGCGATGCTTACCAGAATCTTTCGCAATATGCCATGCTCGAAGCTGCCTCCAAAGGAAACATCATCATAATTGGAAGAGGTGCTTTTGCACTTTTTAGTTCTGTACCTAATCACGTTGCAGTCCGTCTTATTGCAAACGAAAAAACAAGAATTGCACGCCTTATGGAAGAGTTCGACTGGAACGAAAAACAGGCCCGCCAGCATATTCAGGAAAGCGATACAAACAGAAACGGTTTCCACAAAAACTTTTACAACATCGACATTGATGATCCTACAAATTTCCATATGCTTTTGAATACGGGTTCTGTTGCCATAAATGACTGCGCCAATATAATTGCAGATTTTACACGCGCTCATATAACACCAACAAAAGAAGCAGAAGGCACAAAGCTTGTAGAAGAAATGCTTAAAGCTCAAGCCGCAGTTAATAAGCTCATTTTTGAATATAAAATCAAAATTGACTTTTTACATGCTGCTATAGAAGACGGAGTCTTTGTTCTTTACGGCGTAACCGATGCACCAGGCCTTGTAGAACAGGCGCTGGAAATTGTCAGAAAAGAATTGCCACAATATGAAACCCGTTCAGCCGTAAGTATTGTGCATGACTTTAAACAATTCCAGTAATCAGGGCCTCCGCATTATAAAAGAATTTATATGATGAAAAAATGCTCCCACGGGTTTTTTCATAAAAGGTTCTTTAGGGTATAATGCAGATACCCTTAATGCATAATTTGAAAAATACAGGCTACGGAGTGAGAATTGGCGGGTGACTGCATCTGAGAATTTTTGGCGCATGCCATAAAAGAAATCCGAGGATTTACAAAGTAAACCGCAGGATTTCTTCAAAAAAAATTGCTCAGCCCGCAGGCGCCCGTCAATTCTCACGGGAGTAGCCTGTATTTTTCTATATGATATATTATAATGCGGATGCCCTGTTCCTGTAAGACAGTGGTTGTGGTGTACAGTTGACTTTTCTCATTCTATTTGTGATAATTAGTTTATGAAACCTTCAAACGGATTTACATTAACTCGTATTATTTTTGCACCAATCTTTTTTCTTCTTTACTTCGTTCCAATCTGGACAGGGCTTTTCCCACGACTTTCTATAATTATAGCTCTTCCACTTTTGTGTTTTGCAGAATTTACAGACTTTCTTGACGGCTATTATGCACGTAAGCACAACGAAGTAAGCGATTTTGGAAAGCTTTTTGATCCGTTTGCAGATGTAATTCTTCATATGACAACATTTGCCTGTCTTATGTTCTCTGCAGGAACAACTGGAGGTTATACTCCTCGTTTTATTTTCATTCTTATAATGTACCGCGAAATGGCACAGAACTTTCTGCGCATGATTGCTGCCAAAAAGGGTGTTGCAATTGCAGCCCGCAAAGGTGGAAAAATCAAGACAGTTAGTTATGTTGTTACCGGTTTTTACGCACTCTTCCTTGAAATCCTTGTAAGATTTGATTGTATTCCGGAAGGCTTTGGCGTACTCAAAATTGTTTCTATCTGCCTGTTTATTATTTCTCTTATTTTGAGTTATGCTTCTTTCACAGATTATCTTATTCACTTTGGAAAGACATTCAAGGAAATTTAATCCCCTTCGACTTGCTCAGGGACCCCGCAATGCAGAAAGTTTTTGATAATCCTTCAAAACTGGAATCTCTTGCAAAACAAAAGTTCGGCTTTCCTGATTTTATAATGTTGGAAAATGCCGCGCTTTCCATAAAGAAACTTCTTCTTGATTTATCATCTGCTTCAAATAAACAATGTCTTATCCTCTGTGGAAAAGGAAATAATGGCGGCGATGGTTATGCACTTGCCCGCCTGATTTACGGGGAATTTGAACCACTTGTTTTTTGTCTTGAACTTCCAGCTGCACCCGAAGCAAAAAAACAATACGAAATATGCAGAAAGCTTGGAATTAAATTTATTTCTAAAACGCAGCTGCCAGAACATATTAAGAATGCCGGCTTTATAATCGATTGTCTTTACGGTACAGGTTTTAAGGGTGAACTTTCACCAGCGGTTTCAAAAATCATCACAGCCGCAAATAATTCAAAAGCAATCCGTATTGCCTGCGACATACCTACAGCACTTGCTTTTAATGCACATTATACAGTAACAATGGGCGAACAAAAGCTTCAGCTTTTTTCCGATAAAGCAAAAGTAGTTTGTGGAAATATTATTGTTGCCTCTCTTGGACTTGACCGTACTGTTTTTGAAAATGTTATTCCCGCCTCAAAAGTGCCGGCATTTCTTGTCACAGACAACGACATCAGACTACCTTTAAGAAAAAACAAAGCTGCACATAAAGGCACTTATGGTCACACAGCAGTAATGACCGGAGAAAAATCTGGTGCTGCAATAATCTGTGCTACAGCCGCAATGAATTTTGGAAGCGGGCTCACGACCCTTACCAAAAGGCCCTCATCAAATCTTTCGCAATTTAAAATTTCACCAGAGCTTATGATAAGTGAACCAAATAGTAAAAAATCTGCTGTCATTCCTGCAAAAACTACCTGCCTTGTATTCGGCCCTGGAATAGAAAAAATTGAACAAAACGATTTTGAAACAATTTTGACCTGGTTTAATAATGGAAAAGCAAAAGCGCCTGCCGCTGTTTTTGATGCAGGTGTTTTTGGTAATCCGCTGTTCCCAGATTTTCTTAAAGCAATAAATAAGCTTCCAGAAGCAAGAATTGTTCTTACTCCACATTTGCTTGAGCTTTTAAGATTATGTCAGAGTCTTAAACTTTTCGCGGGGCTTACAGTAGAGGAGCTTGCAAATAATCCACAGATTAAAATCAAAGTCGGAAAAAAACTAAACTCGCTTTTTCCTAAAACAACAATTGTAATCAAAAGTGCAAATACCTTTATTGCAAGCGAAGGTCAGACTTATATTGTAACAGATGGTGTTCCAAGCTTAGCAAAGGGGGGAAGCGGCGATGTTCTTGCCGGAATGATTGCTGCACTTCTTGCACAGGGATATTCTGCGACAGAGGCAGCCATCACTGCTTGTCAGACTCACGCAAAGGCAGCAAAAAAATATGGCGAAGATGCTTTTTCACTTACACCGGCAAAAATCTTAAGCAGTCTTTAATTGTTCTTTTATCTGCTCTGCTAATAATGGCGTACAACTTCAAAACGGAATAACTCAACCTTATCGCCAGGAGCAATGCCACCTTTTCGCCTTGCGATTGAGACCTGTTGTTCAACTGTATCTACACCATCAAGATCAGGAAGCAAAAGCCCTCTTTTATATCCGCTCTGAACAATTACACCATATTTTTTTACATCCAGTTCTGTCTGCGATTTTATAGGCTCTGCCTCGCCTAAAACATCTACATTTATATCAAGATATTTTAATTCATCTTCTGTAACAGGCTCAAATCGCGGGTCTTTGGAAACAGCACTTATAGCATTGTGAATTATCTCCTGAGCAAGATTATCTTGAGTAGAAGCAATTGTTCCTATACAGCCGCGTAATCCACCAAACTTATGGATGGAAACAAATGCACCGGACTGTTTGTTCAAAAGTTCATCAGGTACCCAATCTGGCAGCGGAATAACGTCACCATTTTTTACAAAATATTCTGCAGAGGCCCGGGCAAGCTTTACATATACATCTGATTTCTGACGTTTTTGTTCAAGCTCTTCCTGCACCAACTTTAAACGTTCTATAAGAAAATGTCTTCCGGCATCCTTACCCTTTGGTATAAAAGAACAGATTCCATAACCAACGCCGGTTACATCCTCGTGAGAATATTGAGTTGCCTCAACTGCCCGACCATCCAGTGCGCCAGCCATTATCACAAAGGATTTATGACCGCATTCTGCAGCTTTATCACAAAAATTTTCATCAAAATCAAAAAGTTCCCCAAAACGTGCGCAGGAACAAACATCCATTATGCGCGAATCATACACAGGGCCTTCTTCTGCAAAACCGTAAGGCCCATATTCCTGAAGCTTATGAGACAAATCACCACTGGCAACATAAACTACTTTTCGTCCCAGTTCTTCTACGGTGTCCTTTATCATCATGCCATATTCATAATGCTTCAAAAGGTCATAGCCGGAAAGGCCTGTGCGCACAAGCTTAAAATCCTTATATTTTTTGAGGATAAACCAGAGTGGTACCATTGTTCCATGATCAAGCTCTGAACGCTTTTCTCCAAGCGTACCTGCAGGAAACTGTCTGGACTCTGCTTTATCAACCAGCAGGTTCACAAGCTCCTGGTCATATTCAACATCAAACTTCACTTGTGGCGCGCCAAAATCTGCAAAAGAGCCTGTAGCTCCAGCTCCCGGAGAAATGTGAAAATAATCAGAATACATCACGCTGTGAGGACTCGAGATAATAATAGTCTCCGGCTTGAGCGCCGCAATTTCATCTGCAACTTTTTCATAAGCCCTGATTGTTTTTTCAACCTGTTTTTCACTTCCCCGTCCAACCTCCGGCACAATCATCGGCGGATGCGGCACCATAAAAGCAGCAATAATCGGCATGCCAAACCTCCTGTTTTACTTCACACTTTCCTTTATAGTTTTCCAATCCAGGCATCTTTTATAATTTGCATTAGGAAACTCCCCTTCCTGATTCCATGGACGGTCATAAACCATAACCTTAAGCTCCGGCAGATGGTCAAAGAATTTAAAGGCAGTTGGCGAATCTTCCACAGCATAATCAAAATGCATTTCATAATAGTCCTCCAGCTCAAGACTAAAAGTACTGCCTTTTAAAAAGTTATCCCGTCCATATTTATTAAGACAATATAACGGAAGTCGCTCAAGCCCGTGCTCATCAAGCCACTGGCGTGAAGCATCATAAGTACTAAAAGCGCGCCCGGTTATAATCTTTACATCATGACCTTCATCAATCCATTCATTTAATGTTTTAACAGCCCCTGGGGTTTCTTCAAAAGACAAGAGAGCTTCCGGCTGATGTGCAATAATCATCATCTTCTCGTAATCTTCATCAGACAAAGAAAACGACTTTTGCAGATTAAAATATTTTATTTTCTCGTAAGGAATATCCAGCCCAAAAAGCCCAACTATCAGCTTTGAAAAATACCGCGCCGTTTCGCACAAACAATCATCAAAATCAACGTAAATGTTCATGACCTTATTATATCATAGAAAATGAGCGGTGCATTCAATTATTTTGAAGAATATTCAACAATAAAGGGAATTTTCACACAGAGATTTCTTTCTGCCTTCCCGCTGCCTCAAAATATTTCCAAATATTTCAAAACCATGTTACAATATATATAGAATGAGTTTATTAAATCTTATTGACAAAAAACCGCCAGTATTACAAAATTCGCAATTCGCAATTCGCAATTCGCAATTCGCAATTCGCAATTCGCAATTCGCTAGCGGATCATCTGCCCTTTTATAAAAAATCAACAAAATATGTTTTCCTCATGCAAACAAGTCTGTGTTTTTTAACACCGACTTTAAATATTTTAAATCATTCATAACAAGGAGAAATCGAATGAAAAAAATTGGAAAAATTGCTGTTATTCTATTGAGTTCAGTTTTGTTATTGGGTCTTGCTTCGTGTGAAAAAGAGCCAAAAGAGCCAGCACCAAGGGCAACTTATATTGGAACAAAAGCTCCAACTGCAGCCAAAGAAGTTGGGGACATTGTATTCAACGATGGAAGTGCTATGCCTTATGCAGCTTTTGATGCTCTTGATAATGATACAAAAGCTGAAAAAAAGACTTCTGCAATTGCATTAATTTTCTACAAAGGAACCGGTTTGAACAGTGATGATGCTAATGGAAATGCAGATACAACAACAGTCAGAACTCTTGGTGTTGGTCTTAGACATAATAGAAACGGACTTGCCTGGTGTATAGAATCTGCAGATGCCTACAACAAAAATATTATCACAATTCGGTGCCCGGCAAGTGGGGACGCAGGTGCTTTGATCTTTACGGGTGACAAGAACGGAAGCAATAACTTTGGACAGATAGAAGATTTTGAAGGAGTTGATGATACAACTACTGAAGGAAATTACCCAGCATTCGATTTTGCAAATAATTACAAAAACAAAGTAATTGGAACTGAAACAGTTAGTCGAATCCCTGCAGAATCAGAATTTGCAAACGGATGGTATATTCCAAGTATTGCAGAATTGTTTCAGATTTATGCTAACGGAAAAGGATCGGGAAAAGTTTTTGATGTAGAAGCTGCAAGTGAAGCATTAGGTGGAGATCGATTCCAGGATTCATGGTATTTGACGTCAACCCAATATGCTTCAGAAGACATCACTGAATATACAGACATCACTGAATATACATTCACTTTCTATGATGGATCCACGCGTTATGCCAATAAGATTGCCACATTCGGTAAAGTTTGTTGCATCCGCGAGTTCTAGACTCTGTATATTACTTCACTCTGCCCCAATTGGTAGTTTGGTAAAAAACCATTTCCCATAGAATTGAAGAATAACTTAATCCTATGGGAAATATGTTATTTTATTGAGCTTTACCGCGCTCTGCAGCAATCAATCACCGCGTTATTTAATCAAGCTATGATATTCCTGCAGAGACTTAACTCCACCTTCCCCACCGTTGCCGTTCTTAACGCTTTCAATACCCTTAACAGCAGCAAGTGCACCAGCAAGAGTTGTGATGTAGCTTACCTTGTACTTCAAACATGCCTTGCGGATGGTCTTGCGGTCTTCGGCGTAGTTGCGTTTGGCTTTTGGTGTGTTGATTACGAGGCATACTTCCTTGTTAATAATGAGGGGAAAAGCCTTTCCCCTGGGTTCAAACCGTGAACGGTTTTCACCACACCCCATTCTCCTAGGGCTCCGCCCTAAAACCCGAAAGGTAAATTGCTGTCGCAATTTGCTATTTTTGCTTTAATTTTTCTAAAACCATTTCTAGTTTTTTAAAATCATTGCATCGTTTTTTCAACATACTACTACAATTAGGCTTTTGTACCAAATAATAAAGTTTATTTGCTTTTCTAACGATTGCTTCCTGATTTTTTCGACACCATTCAATTTCTTTGATGCACAATCTTTTATAATTTGCCTGCGCAGGATTATCTTTTTTAGATATCTTCAAATTTATTTTTGTGATGAAACTATCATCTACAGGAATCATATTATTAAAATTCAAAACACTTATAAGTTTGTCGCCATCAAAAATACGAGTAAAATCAACATCATTTTTCTGAGTTTTGTGTTTTTCTTTTGCAGAATCCAAGGGGATACAATACTTGTGGTCATTACAAACTACAACAATTCCAACAAATGGACGATTGCTTTTATGAATCTGAGGAGAAACAGACTGAACACGATCATCAGCTTTATGTAAATCACGGATATATTTCATATCCAGAAAATAAAGATTAAGTCTTTCTTGTTGCATATTCCCTCCCATAATAGACAAAAAAAGCCGTGTCAGAAAACTGCACGGCCTTATAGATTCCACTTAACGGTAGGACTCACCGCTTTTAAAGTTCCCACTCACAGTAGGGTACACTGCTTTTAAAGATTCCACTTAGGGTAGGACTCACCACTAATTAAAATATAATATAGTTGTTAAACGAAGTCAAGTTATCT
>JAGCTZ010000005.1 GCA_017963165.1 Treponema sp. | reverse complement strand
GGGTCAAGCCCGACAATGACATGTCATTCCCGGGCTTGACCCGGGAATCGGCTTACTCAGTTTGTCTCTTCTTCAGGTTTTTGCTTTCGGCAATGGCCTGTCCTTCGCCTACCTTCTGTTCCATCATAGCGCGAACCTTGAGAGGGAGTCCAAAGAGTGTAATAAAGCCTTCGGCATCCTTGTGGTTGTAAAGTTCACCTGTTGTAAATGAAGCAATTGATTCATTATACAGGCTGTACTTAGAACCAGAACCTGCACCGCGGATTGCACCCTTAATAAGCTTAACCTTTGCCCAGCCTGTAACTGTTTCTTCTGTCTTGTCAACAAAAGCCATAAGGCTGTCAAAGAGTGTTGTAAACCATTTTCCGTCGTAAATGAGCTCACCAATTTTGATAGCAATCTGCTGCTTGTAGTGATATGTATCGCGGTCAAGGCAGATATGCTCCATCATTCTGTGTGCAAAGTAAAGGATTGCTCCACCCGGTGTTTCATAAACGCCGCGGCTCTTCATACCAACACAGCGGTTTTCACAGATATCTACAAGACCAACACCGTTTCTTCCGCCGATTACGTTCAATTCGTTTAAAAGATCAAGGGCATCCATCTTCTTGCCGTTCAAGCCAACAGGAATTCCTTTTTCAAAATCGATTGTAACGTATTCACCTTCATCAGGAGCTTCTTCCGGAACACAGGTGTTCTTAAGCATGTGCTTGTAGTTTGGTTCGTTTTCTGTCTTTTCGAGTTCGAGACCTTCGTGGCTCAAGTGCCAGATATTTTCGTCTCTTGAATAAGACTGATCTTTTTTCATTGGAACTTCGAGTCCGCGGTCTTCGAGGAATTTAATTTCTGCTTCGCGGCTGTCCATGTTCCATTTATCATCACGCCATGCAGCAATTACCTTTAAGTCCGGAGCAAAAGCTTTGATTGCAAGTTCAAAACGAACCTGATCGTTACCCTTACCTGTAGCACCGTGACAGATTGCAACTGCTTTTTCCTGACGTGCATATTCAACTAAAATTTTTCCGATTAACGGACGCGCAGTTGAAGTTCCCAAAAGATATTCATCTTCGTAAACTGCGTTTGCTTTAAGAGCCGGCCAGATATATTCTTCAATGTATTCTTTGCGTGCATCAACTACATAACATGCTGCGGCACCTGTTTTAAGTGCACGGCCTTTGATTGCGGCCCAGTCGTCGCCCTGCCCTACATCGATGCAGACTGCGATTACGTCGTAGTTGTAGTTTTCTTTGAGCCATGGAATGATTACGGTGGTGTCGAGTCCGCCGGAATAAGCTAAAATAACCTTATCTTTTGCCATATTTCACCTCTTAAATCAATAAAATTGCATAAATATACAGAAAATATACAGTTTTTTGCATATAATTGCAATAGATATCAAAAAATAATATTCATCATAAATGCTTAATAATTATTAATTCATTAATAAAAGGTTTTTGAAAAGATTAACACGGGTTTTTAATATACACATTAAGGGTCGGCACTAAATTACGCTCCCGCGGGGAACCAACGAATTACTCCGCGGAGAAGGCTTTGTATAAACTGCGTTTATACAACCGGGTATTAAGTAGACATTGGCACGCTCGCCTTCAATGCTACGTAATTCGTGAACCCCCGCTCCGCGTAGTTGGTTCACGTTCAGTACCGATGTATTTTAAGAAGGGATTTATTATGAAGAGATTATTGATTAAGCAATTAGTTTGTGATGAGGATATTATTTTTTGAAAAAACGAGAGGGAGAGAGGGGGGGGGAAGAAGGGAGTTGTTATGTGGGGATGTTATCTATTTCTTGTTTGAAATTATATATTGAAAGATTTTGGCGGATTGTTTCTTTGTTTTTATTGATAACTAGAACTATGCCGGTTGGGGCGTATTCTAGAGTCCAAATTGTATTTTTTAATTTATTCTGTAAATAGGACTTTATGAATTGTGTGGCGATTTGATATTGCTTTGACTGGTGTAAATTATCTTTTTTTTGAGTTTTTAATTTGGTTAATAATTTATATTTATTTTTTAAAAGGTCGGAGATCTGGGGGAAGGGGTTATAGGGGAATTTGGCGTCGGCGATTTTTACCTCTTCGTTTGGGGTGGTTTGAAGGAGGGTGGCTTTTATGGAAGACTGGATAAAGAGACGGAGTTTTATGGTGGGGGTAAGATGAGTTTCCCAGGTGCAATAGGATGAGGATTTGGTAACTTCTATCTTTAGTTCGGGATGGCTTTGCTGAAAATCTTTAAAATATTGTTCGCAGTTTGACAGATTTAATGAAGGTTCGTTTTGAACGAACATGTTTTTGTGCTGTATGTGAACAAAGATGTCTTTCCAAAAATCGGCTTCTATATCCTGTTTCATTTTTATCCTTCAGGCTTATTATAGCAAATGCTAAAAAGGAAGATAAGTGGAACGATGGCCTAAGACGTTTGAAATCCACTGGCTGGTGTTTTTCCAGGAATTGTAGCTGTCTAAAATCCATAAGACTGATTTCCGGTTTCCTTTGAATGCGGGGATTTCTCCTTCGCCGTCTGTAAAAATTATGAGGCCGTTATATAAATCTTTTTTTTCAAGATAATAATCAAGCGGAGGCTGAAAGTTTGTTCCTCCCCTTCCCTGTATTTCCTTAAGCTCAACCTTTCTTGTAAAGTTTACAGGCGTTGTATTTTTAAGATTTACATCAAAGAAAATCAAATCAATTTTCTGAATTATTCCAAGAAAGAAAAAGTTTTTAATGGCGTGATAAAAATGCTCAAAGCTCTGGTCTGTAATGGAACCGCTCACATCAACTGCAATCAAAATATTTGCTTTTCGTTCGTAGCGGCTTCCCATGGCTTTAAAACCATAACGGCGGCTAGGCTTCATTCTTGTAAGGCGTCTTGAATTACTCACGATGTTTGCACGAAACTGAGTTAAAGCCTTTCTGTAATCAAAACTAAAATCACATTCATCGTTTAAGGTGCGAACCAAAGTTCCTTCCATCTGGGCAAAGGTATCTGTGGCACGGGCGTTTTTAATTTCATCCTGAATCTGTTCCAGCGCTTCCTCGTTTTCTTCCCAAAGGTCTGCGCCTTCTTGAGCCTGAATAAATTCACCTGTGGCAGTTCCTGCGTTTTCTCCGCCAATAGAACTTTGCTTGATTAAAAAATAAATCCACTTATACCATTCTTCAAAGGTAAGTGAATCATTTATTTTAAGCTCGCCTGTTTTTGAATCCACAATCAAATTACGCTGAAAAAATTTTAACTCATCGGTTCCGGCCCATTCTGCTCCCAAAGGGTTTTCAAGAATCTTAAATCGTTCTGCCTGGCTTTTAAGATATTCAACTCCGGCAAGAGTTACAGAAGTGAGTTCTTTTTTAATCAGCTGGTATATTGTAACATCGCTTGCAAGTAAGAGGATTTTTTTCTGTGCTTTATACGGCTGTCTTTTATAAGGATGCTCCAAAAGAATTCTATGTACTTCAACCTGTAAATACTGCTCAAGGGCAATCATGGATTTTTTTTCTAAGATTAAAGGATTGAATTCTATACGCATCTGACCTGAGCGCATGGGAATGGAAAGATTTTGATTTTCGATAATTGAGTGCGTGCATACGGTAGAAAAAAGAAGCGGCTTACTGAAAAACCATGAGGAAATTATTTCTTTAATTCTCTTTTCAACTGTATGCATGTACTTTTTTAAACTCTTTTTAATCCGTTTTTCGAAGCAAAGCTATGCGTCGATTTCTGCTGCAAGGTGATGAACAATGTAGTCCTTGCGTTCCGGTGTATTTTTACCCATGTAGAATTTAAGAACCTCTGGAACATTTTTAAGAGTCTGGATTGTAACCGGAGTTAAATGCATTCCCTTATCTTCACTTTCATCTTCCTTACGGGGGAAAATAAACTGGCCGAATTCAGAAGGGTTGATTTCTCCAAGTCCCTTGAATCGGGTAACCTCTGCACCACGCATTTTTTCAAGCTCTTTGTCGCGGCTTTCTTCCGAATAACAGTAAACAGTCTTCTGCTTGTTTCTTACACGGAACAAAGGAGTTTCGAGAATATATACATGGCCTGTAAGAACGAGCTCTTCAAAATACAAAAGAAGATATGTCATTACAAGATTTCTGATGTGGTATCCGTCGTTATCGGCATCGGTTGCAATAATGATTTTATCGAATCTTAAATCTTCAACACCCTTTTGAATTCCAAGGCTGAAGGTAAGGTTCTTTAATTCTTCGTTTTCAAAGAGAGCCGATTTTTTATGACCGTACATATTTTCAGGCTTACCTCTCAAGCTGAAGATTGCCTGATAAGAAACATCGCGGCTTCCTACCATTGAACCAGTCGCAGAATCACCCTCGGTAATAAAGATCATAGAGTTTGCACCCTTTTCACCGTCCTGAAGATGATAGCGGCAATCCTTGAGCTTTGGAATTTTCATCATTACAGATTTTTCTGCAGCCTTAATCTGTTTGTCTGTAACGTTATTGATTTCTGCTCTAGCCTTCTGGTTTTTGATTATCTTTTCTTCGAGTACGCCGGCAATATCAGGATTATGACGAAGCCAGTCATCTACTGCAATCTGAACCTGTTTGATAATAGGAGCACGGATTTCTACGTTTCCAAGCTTGTTCTTTGTCTGAGATGTGAACATCGGATTATCAAGCCCGATTTTTAAAGCAACATATAATCCGCTTGTAACGTCCTTAATATCATATTCTTTTTTATAAAAATCGTTTACGCCCTTTGTAAAACCGTCGAGGAAGGCTGTAACATGAGTACCACCGTCTTCTGTACTCTGACCGTTTACAAATGAATAAACATATTTATCAAGAGAAGCACCGTGAGTCAAAACATATTCAAGATTTTCACCCTTGTATGAAAAGAGATTATATAGGCTCTTATCAACACCGCCCATCTCATTCAAAAGAAGGTCCTGAATTCCGTTCTGACTAAGATATTCTTTTCCGTTGCATTTTAAAAGGAGTCCCGGATTTAAGTAAGCATAATTCCACAAGCGCTTTTCGATATATTCCATGTTGAAATTATATTTTCCAAAAAGCTCTTTATCCGGTTCAAATTCAAGGTAGGTTCCGTTAGGTGTTCCAGGCTTTGCATTTCCTGTTTTGCCCGAAATCTTTTCACCCTTTTTATATTCAACTACAGCCATTTTCCCGTCGCGGATAGAAGCAGCACGGAAGTATGAAGAAAGAGCATTGGTAGCTTTAATACCAACACCGTTCATACCAATGGCCTGTTTAAATACCGAGTTATTGTATTTGGCACCTGTATTTACATTACTTACACAGTCTTCAAGTTTTCCAAGAGGAATACCGCGTCCATAGTCACGGATTTTTACACGGCCGTCTTTAATTTCGATATCGATTTTTTTACCAAAGCCCTGAGAAAATTCATCTACAGAGTTATCAATACCTTCTTTAAAGAGGATGTAAATACCGTCGTTTTCGTTGGAACCGTCTCCCAAAGAGCCGATGTACATACCAGGTCTAAGTCTGATGTGTTCAAGCCCTTCGAGATGCTGAATACTGTTTTCGTCATATACAGCAGCCTTTGTTGTTTTTGGTTTAGCTGCTGCTTTAGAAGAAGTTGTTTTAGTTGCCATTTTCCCACCCATTATATATTAATTATATATCACATTCCGTAAGTTGCAATAAAAACTCCGGCGGCAATTGCTGTACCGATAACTCCCGAAACGTTTGGTCCCATAGCGTGCATCAAAAGGAAGTTTGTAGGATCCTCTGACATACCAACTTTGTTGGCTACACGGGCAGCCATTGGTACAGCTGATACACCGGCAGAACCGATAAGTGGATTGATTTTTTCCTTTAAGAATACATTCATAAGCTTTGCCATTAAAAGACCTGCAGCAGTTGCAATACAGAAGGCAATAAGACCAAGAACGATGATTCCCGCAGAGTTTAAGTTCATAATCTTTTCAGGTGTCATCTGAGAACCAACGCCCAAAGACAAGAGAATAGATACGATGTTCATCAATTCATTTTCTACAGTTTTAGAAAGACGCTGAACACATCCGATTTCCTTAATAAAGTTTCCGAATGCAAGCATACCGATAAGTGGAGCTGCAGGTGGAAGAAGGAGTGTTGTGATTACTAAAAGCATGAGAGGGAATAAAACCTTTTCTGCTTTAGAAACAGGACGAAGCTGCTTCATCTTAATCTGGCGTTCTTTCTTAGTTGTCAAAAGCTTCATAATTGGAGGCTGAATCATAGGTACGAGGGCCATGTAAGAATAGGCCGCAACCGCGATTACCGCCATCATTGTAGGAGCAAGCTTTGCAGAAACGTAAATTGATGTAGGACCGTCTGCACCACCGATGATAGCGATTGCAGAAGCCTGAAGCATTGTATAATCAATTCCATCAATAAAGTTCATAACTGCAACACCGAACAATGTAGCGAATACACCAAACTGTGCAGCACCACCGAGCAATGCTGATTTTGGATTTGCAATAAGAGGTCCAAAGTCTGTCATAGCACCAATACCCATAAAGATGAGCATAGGGAAGAATTCGTTTCCAACACCTGCGTTATAGATGATATGGAGCATACCGTCAGGACCGTTACCCATTCCGGCACCAGGAATATTTACAAGAATTGTACCAAATCCGATTGGAATAAGAAGAAGAGGTTCAAAGCCTTTAGCTGCACCAAGGAATACAATTAAGAATCCGATGGCAAGCATAACAAGTTTTTTCCATCCTTCTACAGGCTCATCAATAAGCTGCTGCTGGGCAAGTTCTGCCTGTCTTTCCTTTTCAGCTTCTACGGCTTTCTTGCTTTCTTCTGCAAGTCTTGCTTCTTCCGGTGTATCGTTATGAATCATTTTATAGATACCGGTATTCTTCCATAAGTTTGTAAGGAAGTGTTCAATAGAAATACGCGGTACATTTTCTGAATTAGCAATTATTTTATCGCCGATGCTTTCTGTCTGTGTTGCAGAAGAAGCAGTTGAAGCGCCTGCTTTTTTACCGCATCCTGCAAAAGAAAGAGCAAGTGCGAACAAACATACAATTGCTGTTGTTCTGAAAATCTTAAAATTATTCTTTTTTATTTTATTTAATTCTGTGTCCATATTGTTTTCCTTATCAGTATCATTTTTACGCAATCCCTTGGGACTGCGTAATCTGTGTTACTGAATCTGAGCTACAGTCTGTCCCTGTGCAATCTGTGCACCTGTCTGGGCAATAAAGTGAACCTTACCGGCAGCACCAGCTTTAATTTCGAGTTCCATCTTCATAGATTCAATGATGATGATTGTTGTATCCGGCTGAACCTGTGCACCTTCTGAAACAGCGTATCTCAAAAGAGTACCTGCAACAGGAGCGGGTACGGCTTTTCCACTTCCGCTGGCAGTAGAAGTAGCGGCAGCTGCAGGAGCTGGAGATGGAGCAGCAGCTGGAGCTGCCTGAACAACACCACCCAAAGTTGCAAGCTTCTGTCCGGCCTGTACCTGGTCGCCTGTCTTACATACAAAAGAAATCTTTCCAGATTCAGGAGCTTTTACTTCGAGTTCCATCTTCATAGATTCAATCATGATTACAGTGTCGCCTTTTTTAACCTGAGCACCGTCTGAAACTACGTGTTTAAGAATAGTACCTGCTACAGGAGAAGGAACATCAGCACCACCTGTTACAACAGCGGCAGGAGCAGCTGAAGCCGAAGCAGCACCGAATGTTACATTGTAAGACTGTCCGTTTACTGTGATATTGTCACCATTTGCAGTTACGTTATAAGAAGTTCCGTTTACGTTTACTGTGTAAGAACCACCGGCAGAACCTGTAGAAGCAGGAGCTTCTTTCTTAGCAAATGTGCTTGCTGCATCAACAGGGCCTTTAGCACGTTCAGCAAAGAATTTTGGTGCTACGTTAGGGAACATTGCATAAGTAAGAACATCTTCATCAGAACCGTTACCGCCGGCCTTCTTAGCTTCTTCTACCATCTTGTCCCATTCGTTAGGGATTTCGTCGGCAGGACGGCAGGTCATTACCTTTTCCATTCCGTTCTGTTCCAAAGCCTTCTTTACAAGGTCAGCATTTGCTTCGGCTGGCAATGCACCAAACTTACCTGTAATCAAATTACGGAAATCCTGAGTCATTGTTGTGTAGCGTCCCATAAGAACGTTCATAACAGCCTGAGTTCCTACAATCTGTGATGTTGGAGTTACAAGTGGAACATAACCTGCGTCTTTGTGAACGCGTGGAAGTTCAGCAAGAACTTCGTCCATCTTGTCGCCCGCATTCTGCTGCTTGAGCTGACTTTCGAGGTTAGAAAGCATACCGCCAGGAACCTGAGAAAGAAGAATACGTGTATCTGCTCCAAGGAATGATGATTCAAGTGAAGAATAATGCTTGCGTACTTCGCGGAAGTAAGCAGCGATTTCGAGCAACGCAGAAGTATCAAGACCTGTATCCATGTCCGTACCTTTAAGCATTTCTACGATTGTTTCTGTTGGAGAATGAGAAGTTCCCATAGACATAGAAGAGATTGCAGTGTCGAGCCAGTCAGCTCCGGCTTCTGCACCCTTGAGCAATGTTGCAACAGAAAGACCTGTTGTTGCGTGTGTATGGATTTCTACAGGAAGATCAACCTTTGCCTTGATTGCCTTTACAAGGTCGTAAGCGGCATAAGGTTTTAAAAGACCGGACATATCTTTAATACAGATAGAATCTGCACCGAAGTCTGCATATGTTTTTGCAAGTTCTGCATATTTTTCTATAGTATGATATGGAGTTACGGCATAAGAAATTGCCATCTGAACGTGCTTGCCTGATTTTTTAGCGGCTTTAGTAGCACATTCCATATTACGAGGGTCGTTACAAGCATCAAAAATACGGAAACAGTCAATACCGTTTTTGGCAGCTGTTTCTACGAACTTCTGTACTACATCATCAGCATAGTGACGGTAGCCGAGGAGGTTCTGTGCGCGAAGGAGCATCATGATTTTTGTGTTAGGCATTGCTGCGTGGAGTTTTCGAAGGCGATCCCATGGATCTTCATTAAGGAAGCGGATACATGAATCGTATGTTGCACCACCCCATCCTTCTACAAATTTATAACCGATTTTATCGAGCATAGGACAAGCAGGCAGCATATCAGCTGTTGTCATACGTGTTGCGTGAAGACTCTGATGAGCATCACGGATTACAAGTTCAGAAATTCCAACTTTTTTAGACATAATTATTTACCTTCCTTAGTTTTAATGGCAGCGGCAATGGCTGCAACTACAGCACCATCATTATTCGAAACAGGGGCTGCTCCTGTTCCATTTGTCTGTTCAGTTTTATCCTGATCAAGTTTAAAGGCATGAACTAATACCTGAAGTAACTTCATGCAAACAATAAGAATGATGATAAAGCCGAAAACGACACACATACCAAGCAAAGTAAGCAATCCACTTTGACCAAGCATCTCGTTTATTGACATTCCAGTCATATATCCTCCACGAATTTTAAAAACAAAAAAATTTTTATTCAGTTTACTATATTAATGAAAACTCTTCCAAATTTCAACGACTTGGGATAGGGAGAATTTATTAATCTTTAAATTTTTTTTAAATTCAAAACAAAAAAACTTGTTCATAATTCAAGAGCAGAATATAATTAATAAAACTGAAAAATGAAGGAGTAAAGAAAATGGATTTGATTTACGGAATCAAAGACAAACCAAAGCTTGGAAAAGTTGTTCTGTTTGCAATACAGCAGCTTTTAGCAATTATGGCGGCTACAATTGCCGTACCAGCAATCATTAATGGAGCATGCGGATGTGAACTTTCAGCATCAGCAGCATTATTTGGAGCAGGGGTTGGATCTATTGTTTACTTATTGTTTACAAAGAGTTCCAGCCCTGTTTTTTTAGGAAGCTCTTTTGCGTTCATCGGTTCAATGTGTACTGCTTTTGCGGGCGCTGCTTCTATGGTTATAGGATACTGGGGACTTATAATCGGTGCTGTAATGGCAGGTCTCGTATACGTAATCATTTCCATCATTGTAAAGGCATGCGGTGTAGACTGGATTAATAAATTAATGCCACCGGTAATCATCGGACCAACTGTTGCAATCATCGGACTTTCTCTTGCAGGAAACGCTGTAGGAGATGCAATGAAGTCTAACGTTGCTTCTGTAATCGGTGCAGACGGAGGACACACTGCAGCTTATTATATAGCAATTTTCTGTGCACTCGTAACACTCGCAGTTACAATGCTTTTTGCAACATACGGTAAAAAGATGGGAAAACTCATTCCTTTTATCTTGGGTATTCTTGCAGGTTACATCTGTGCATCTGTATTTGCATTAATCGGAAAGCTCAGCGGAAACGCAAACTTAATCGTTATAAACTATTCAGCCCTTACATCACTCGACTGGTCTAAGTTCAGCTCATACTTCTCTTTCCCAACATTCACATTCATGCTCGGAGGAGCAGAAGGATTAAAAGGAATCTCGGGAACTTATCTTCTTACACTCTTTACAGCGTATGTTCCTGTAGCATTCGTTGTATTTGCAGAACACATTGCAGACCACAAAAACCTTTCTACAATTGTCGGAAAAGATCTCCTTAAAGAACCGGGTCTTAACCGCACACTTTTAGGTGATGGTATTGGTTCTATGGCAGGAGCTTTGTTCGGCGGATGTCCAAACACAACTTACGGTGAATCAATCGGATGTGTAGCAATCACAAGAAACGCTTCTGTAGTTTCTATCTGGGGATGTGCATTCGGATGTCTTATCCTTTCTATGATTACTCCAATTGTAGCCTTCCTTGAAACAATCCCTTCATGT
>JAGCTZ010000067.1 GCA_017963165.1 Treponema sp. | reverse complement strand
GCATTTATTTACTTGGGGTTTCGCTAATTGTCTGTATCACCTTGGAAAGCAGTTTGTGTAAATCTGCCCATTCCTTTTCAGATATTTTCTCGGTCAGGAGAATATCTGTGTTATCTTTTTCTTTATCCATATTTTCAACGGCGCTGAGTCCTTTTTGCTCAAGATGGACTATTTTTTGAGTTTTTCCTTCATTAATCAGTTCTGTAGAAACAAAGCCTTTTTCTTCAAGGCGTTTTAAGACCCCGTTTACAGCCGGATGCGATACCTTAAAAAACTTTTCCATTTCTCGCTGGGTTACCTGAGTTTCCTGATGCATTTTTAAGTAACCAAGAAAGCGGAATTGAGAAAGTGTAAGACCAAATTTTGAGCAGGCTGCGGTTCCTTTTGCTTCAAACTTATCATTCAGCTGCTTAATCAAAAGCATTGTCTGGTGAAAATCATTTTTCATAGTAAGTAAATTATAACATTAATTTTATAAAAAATAAAAGAAAAAGTGTAACACGTTACACTAAAAATGTGTTATATTATGTGTAAGATGTTACATGTAATATGTTATACATACTGTGTTACACATAGATTACATCATGCATTTTGAACAGGAGACAAAGAATGAAAGAAAAACTCTTTTTAGTCATTATCATCATGCTTCTTCCATCTTTTATGTTTTCAGAAAAGAAGACACGAACTATTGATGTGCAGAGTGCAGTAGATGCTGCAATCAAAAACAATATTTCGCTTAAACAGGAAGAGCTTCAATTAAAAGAAAGTGAGAGAAAATACAAGCATAGCTGGAATAACATTTTGCCATCTGTGAGTGCAAAAGCCAGTGCCGGAAGTAACGGAAGCTTAAGTGATTTTTCAAATAATTCCAGCAGCGTGGATACTGGAATTTCTGCAAATCTGAGTTTGAATCTTGGACTTACAAAAAAGCTTGAATCTCTAAAGCTTTCTTACGAGAGCGGGAAATTGTCTTATACTCAAGCACTTTCCCAACTGGAATATGAAGTAACAACATCTTTTTATTCTCTGCTTGTGCTGGAAAATCAGGTCAGCATAAATGAGGAAGCTCTGAATGCAAACAAAGCTCAATACGAGCGTACAAAGTCAAAAAAAGAAAAAGGCCTTGCTTCAGAACTTGATTTGCTTTCGGCTCAGGTAAATTATGAGACTGCAAAAATCAATTTGAGAGATGTAGAAAAGTCTTATAAAAATGCTTTGAAGGAATTTTTGAATAATATTGGAATTTCTCTTGAAGAAGATGAAGAGCTTGTGCTTTCCGGTTCCTTAGATGACTGCCTTGAATTAATAGAAAATATTGATACAAAACAGGATATTGAGCAGCTGGTAGAAAAAAACTCTTCTATTGTTGCCTTGGAAAATTCCTTAAAGCAGACTGAGTTAAGCCGTTCACAGCTTTTTTCTTCGTCCTTTCTTCCAAGCCTGAATCTGAGTGCAAATATAAATCCTTATTCTTATTCATGGAATAACGGCAGTTTGCTTGAGGGAAATAAAAACTGGTCTGTTAGCGCAGGACTTTCTCTTTCGCTTGATAACCTTCTTCCTGGTTCTACTGCAAGAGATAATATTTCTGATTTAGATGACTCAATAGAAAGTCTTAAGCTTCAGATTGAAAATGAAAAGTCTAAATTAAAAATCCAGATTAATCAGATGTTAGAAGAAATTGAGTTTGGAAAAGAAAATCTTGAAAGCTGCCGTTTGAATGTGGAGCTCGCAAAAAAGAGTTATCAGATGGCAGAGATTGCTTACAAAAACGGCACAAAAGATTTGCTTTCCCTGCAAAACTTACAAAGTACCTATAGTAATGCTCAGGCCCAGTATATGAGCCAGCAGCTGAATCTTATAAAAGTTCTTTTGAATTTTAAGAACTTAATTAGTGTGGAGGCATAAAATGAATTTGAAAAATAAAAAGACAAGACGAATTATTCTGACCCTTTGTGTGATTTTACTTATTGGAATTGTGATTGCGTGTACAAGAGGAGGAAAAAAGAAGGGGCCTGGCATGGCACCTGGAATTGGGGCTGGTATGCAGCCCGGCATGACACCCGGCCTTGATATGTCGCAAAAAGAAACAGTCCATTCTGTAAAAACAGAAATCCTCGAACGAAAAGATTTGCAGGAATATCTTTCTATAAATGGAAACATTCAGGCAAACAATACAATTTCTGTTTACCCACAGATTGGCGGAAAAATTACAGCAGTTTATGTAACTCTAGGTTCTACTGTAAAACGTGGTGACAAGATTGCAGAAATAGATCCTTCTAGCCCTGGAACTTATTATGAAGCAAGCCCTGTTTATGCACCAATCAGCGGAACAATTACAGCCCTGCCATTAACGGTGGGCACTTCTGTAAACACACAGACAGCAATTGCGCAGATTGGAAATATTGATGAGCTGCAAATAAAAGCAAGGGTTCCTGAGCGGGATATTGCAAGCCTAAAAAACGGACTTTCTGCGGAAATCACTTTATATGCTTATAAAAATACGACTTTTGATGCACATGTAATTCGAGTTTCTCCGATTGTAGATGAAGTTTCGCGTTCAAAAGAAATCTATCTTGCCTTTGATAAAGATGATGAAAGAATCAACGCAGGAATGTATGCAAAAATCAAACTGAATACAATTCTTCATAAAAGTGTTTTTGTAATTTCTTATGATGCTGTTCAGACTATAGACGGCGAAAATATCATCTTTATTGTGAATGAAGATAATTCCGTAAGTAAGCGCAAGGTGGAGCTTGGAGTAAACGTAGACGGCTTTGTAGAAATTCTTTCTGGTGTGGAAGATGGCGAGAAGGTTGTTGTAAGTGGAATTCAAAGTCTTAGCGATGGCGCAAAAATCAAAGAAGTCAACAAAAATGAAGGAGGCAGTGTATGACTATTTCAAAGAAAATCCTTGAACATCCAATCTTAACAATCTGTACTTTTGCAATGATTGCAATTCTTTCTGCCTTTATGATTGGAAACCTTAAGGTTGCCCTTATGCCCGAAATGGAAAATCCGATTGCAATGGTAATGACAACTTATACTAACGCGGGGCCAGAGACTGTAGAAAAATCTGTTACTCAGGTTTTGGAAAGCGGACTTGTAAGTGTAAATAATCTCAAGAAAATGACTTCTACAAGTTCAGAAGGTTCTTCTACAATTCAGCTAGAATTTAATTATGGAACAGATATGGATGTTGCCGTAAATGATATTCGCGATAAGCTGGATATGGTAAAAGGCCGCCTGCCAGATGCTGCGGGAAATCCGTCTATCTTTCAATTCAGTTCTTCTTCTATGCCGGTTATGACTCTTGCAATAAATGGAAACAGAACTTCTGAAGAATTAAAAAAGATTGCAGAAGAGCAGATTGCAGACCGACTCGAACAGGCTGATGGAGTTGCCCAGGCAAATGTTACCGGCGGCCAGAACGGAATTGTTCGAGTTGAACTGGATCAAAACCGTCTGGAAGCTTATGGACTTACACTCTCAAATGTTGCTTCTGCTTTGAGCAGCCAGAATATTGAAGTTGGGGGTGGTAGCGTAAGTGAAGGTACAAAAAAGTACATGGTAAGAACCACCGGCGAATATGAATCAATTAACGAAATTAATAATACGGGAATTGGTATTTACAACGGTTATGTCGTAAAGCTTTCTGATATTGGAACTGCCTTTATGGGCTACGAGGATGCTTCAAGCAAAATCTATATAAACGGCAAACCTGGCATTTACCTTCAGATTCAAAAGCAGAGTGGAGCTAACACTGTAAATGTCGCAAAAAACGTTAAGACAAAAATCAGCCAGATAGAAAAAACTTTGCCTTCTGATATTGAGATTGAAATTATCAGTGATGATTCAGAAGAAGTAAACGACACAATCCACGAGCTTATAAAATCTATTGTGCAGGGGTTTGTGCTTGCAGTCTGCATTCTATTTTTGTTTTTGCGAAGTGGAAAAAGCACTTTTATTCTTGCAATTTCAATTCCTTTCTGTATTTTGATAACGCTTACAGTTATGTCCTTTATGGGCATTACGATGAACATGATTACCATGACTGGCTTGATTCTCGGCCTTGGAATGGTTGTGGATGCCTCGGTTGTTGTGCTTGAAAATATTTATGTATACCGTAACAAAGGAACAAAGGCTATAACTTCCGCTGCAATTGGAACTCAGGAAGTAATGGGCTCTATCATCTCTGGAAACCTTACAACAATTTGTGTATTCATTCCTTTCTTTGCTTTTAAGAATAAGCTTGGAATGCTCGGACAGATGTTCAGTTCTTTGATGACTGTAATTTTGATTGCAATTTTATCATCTTTATTTGTAGCAATTTTTCTCGTACCTGTTCTGGCTGGAAAGTTCCTGCCGGTTGATAACAGAAGTGAAAGACCTATAAAATCAAAAGTTCTTGCGGCAGGTGACAGAAAAATTGAAAAAGCTTTAAAGGCTGTTTCTAAATCTTACCGCAAGGCTCTTCATGTAATTCTTAATCACAGGTTTGAAGCGGTAATTGTTTCTGTAGCGATTCTTGTGATTTCTGGCCTTCTTGCAACAAAACTTAGAATCAGTTTTATGTCTAACTTTAATGATAGTTCTGTAACGCTTAATGTGGAACTTCCTCTTGGTTCAAAGCTCACTGAAACTGAAAGCCTGCTTGAAGATTTTTATAAATATGCAGAAGAAGAAATTGAAGGTTATGAAAATATTATTGTAAGCGTTGGAACAGGAAGCGGAATGTCGCGTTCTGATTCGTCTTATAAAGGTTCAATTCAAATCTATCTTCCAGAGGCTTCGAATCAGAAGGATAATGCAGAAAGTGTAAAGGCAAAGCTACGTGCTCATTTTGATGATTACCCTAATGCAAACTTTAGCTTTGGAGCAGGGCGTATGGCTCAGATGAGTGGTTCAGATATTGATATTGTTTTCAGAACAAGTGATTTGAGAGGGGGCTTGAGTCTTGCAAAAGAAATAAAAGAGCTTATAAAAAAAGAAGTTCCTGAGGTAAAGGAGCCCGAAATTGATATGCAGGAAGGACTTCCTCAGGTTGAAATAAAAGTTGACCGCGACAGACTTTCAAATTTTGGAATTTCTGTGATGTCTGTTGCAAACGAAATTAACTATTGTATAAATGGAAAAACTGCGACAACCTATCACAAAAATGGTGAAAGCTATGATGTGGTTGTAATTTTAAGTGATGAAGACCGCAGCGATATCCCGGATCTGGAAAAAATTTATGTATCTGGAGCGGGAGGCATTTATTCTGTTGCAAACTTTGCTGAGGTAATCAGAAGTACAGGACCTGTTTCAATTAATCGCGAAGACCAGAGCAGAATAATTCACCTTACTGCAAGCCTTGCGCCGGGAGCAAATGCAAGTCAGGCAGAAAACAAGATTAAGCAACTGATTAACGACAATATGGTAATTCCAGATTCAGTAACTCTTTCTTATGAAGGTTCCTGGTCTAATACCCGCGAAACTGCCGGTGTTTTCCTTTTGATTATCGTGCTTGCAATTGTGCTGGTCTTTGGAGTAATGGCCGGAACTTATGAGAGCTTTAAGAGTCCATTTGTAAATCTTTTTACAATGCCATTTTTGATTGTCGGGGTTGTATTAATTCATCTTATTACGGGGCAGTCCTTTAGTATGGTAAGTTTGATTGGAGTTGTGATGCTGGTTGGAATTGTTGTAAATAATGGAATTATTCTTGTAGATCAGATTAACACTCTTGTTCGCAGTGGAATGCCGGTAAAGCAGGCCTGTGAGGAAGCCGGAGAAAGCCGTTTGCGTCCGGTTATGATGACAACCCTTACAACGATTCTTGCAATGATTCCAATGGCCTTCTTTGGAAGTGACTCTTCAACTATGACTCAGCCAATTGGACTTTGCGTAGTTGGCGGACTTGCTTCGAGTACGCTTGTAACACTGTTTATAATTCCGGTAATTTATTCGCTAGTAAATAAAGAAAAGAAATAAAAAGAAAGAATGAAAAAGTAATAGAGCCTGTCCAAAAAGGGCAGGCTCTATCATTTTATAAGGTTATATTTGTCTTAAAAGCAATTAGAGTCTGCTTCTAATGGCTGAAATGAATTGCCAAGAATCAAGAACTTCTTTAGCTGCTGGTTCTGCAATGCGGGCAATGTCGCCTGTCATGTAGCCTTCTTCAATTGTCTGAAGAGTTGCTTTTTCAAGACGTTTTGCAAAATCAACAAGATCCGGAGTTTCGTCCAGTTCGCCACGTTTTGCAAGGGCACCTGTCCAGGCAAAAATTGTTGCTACAGGGTTTGTAGAAGTCTTTTCACCCTTGAGGTAGCGGTAGTAGTGCTTCTGAACTGTACCGTGGCTTGCTTCGTATTCGAAGTTTCCGTCCGGGCTTACAAGTACAGAAGTCATCATGGCAAGTGAACCACATGCAGAAGCAATCATATCACTCATAACGTCGCCGTCGTAGTTTTTTGTTGCCCACATGAATCCGCCTTCAGAACGCATAACACGAGCAACAGCGTCATCAATCAAAGTGTAGAAATATTCAATTCCTGCAGCTTCAAATTTTGCTTTG
>JAGCTZ010000066.1 GCA_017963165.1 Treponema sp. | reverse complement strand
GTACTGCATGTTCATCAAACCGCAAACGTGGAGGTTTTCTGCAATCTTCTTTGTATATTCTTTGATTGTGTCCAGGTTGTTCTGTGGAATCGAAACAGGAGGAATTACACAGGCAGAGTCACCTGAGTGAATACCTGCAAGTTCAACGTGTTCCATAACGGCTGGAATATAAACGTGAGTTGAATCTGCAAGAGCATCGGCTTCGCATTCAAGTGCGTTCTTCAAGAAGCGGTCGATGAGCAGCGGACGGTCAGGTGTAACACCAACTGCCTTTTCAACATATTCCTTCAAAGTTGCTTCATCATAAATTACTTCCATTCCACGTCCACCAAGAACGAATGAAGGACGAATCATAATTGGGTAGCCGATCTTATCTGCACAAGCCTTAGCTTCTTCAAAGTCAATTGCCATTCCACTTTCAGGCATTGGGATTTCAAGCTTTTCCATCATGTGGCGGAACAAGTCGCGGTCTTCTGCAATGTCGATAGAGTCGATGCTTGTACCAAGAATGTTTACACCGTTTTCCTGAAGCTCGCGTGCAATATTCAATGGAGTCTGTCCACCAAACTGTACGATAACTCCGAATGGCTTTTCTTTTTCATAAATCTGAAGAACGTCTTCTGTAGTAACAGGTTCAAAGTAAAGCTTGTCTGATGTGTCGTAGTCTGTAGATACAGTTTCAGGGTTACAGTTTACGATAATTGTTTCGTAGCCCATTTCTTTAAGCTGCATTGCGGCATGACAGCAGCAGTAGTCAAACTCAATACCCTGACCAATTCTGTTTGGACCACCACCAAGAATCATAATCTTTTTCTTGTTGTCGGTAGCCACGCTCTTGTCTGGAGCATTATATGTAGAATAGTAGTAGTTAGCATTTTCAACACCACTAACAGGAACTGCAAGCCAGGCTTCCTTAATTCCAAGTTCGTTGCGGCGATCGCGGATAGCCTTTTCGCTAACCTTCAAAATCTTGCTCAGATATTTATCGCTGAATCCGTCTTTTTTAGCCTGAATGAGCAAATTGTCTTCCGGTACACGACCTGGGTTCTTAAGCATTTCCTCTTCAAGATCAACAAGCTCTTTCATCTGCTCAAGGAAGTATTTTTTAACGTAAGTAATTTCATAAAGTTTGTCCAGACTAACACCCTTACGGATTGCCTCGTACAACTGGAAGTAGCGTTCGCTCGAAGCTGTCTTAAGCATTTCGCAAAGTTCATCAGCGCTCTTGCGGTTGAAGTCTTTTGCGAATCCCAAACCACTGCGGCCATTTTCCAAACCGCGGATAGCCTTCTGGAAAGTTTCCTTAAATGTCTTACCAATAGACATAACTTCACCAACGGCCTTCATAGAAGTTCCAAGAGAATCTTCTACACCACGGAACTTTTCAAATGCCCAGCGTGCAAACTTCAATACAACGTAATCACCGTCTGGAGCTCCACCCGGAGTATATTTTTCCAAAGTACCATCACGCCAGTAAGGAATCTCATCCAAAGTCATACCCGAAGCCAATTTTGCAGAAATCAACGCAATTGGGAAACCAGTAGCCTTAGAAGCAAGAGCCGAAGAACGAGAAGTACGTGGGTTAATTTCAATAATTACAACACGACCAGTCTTAGGATTATGTGCAAACTGAACGTTAGTACCACCAATAACGCCGATGCTTTCAACAATCTTAAATGCGTCGCGCTGAAGACGAGCCTCAAGCTCCTTATCAATAGTCATAAATGGAGCAGAACAGAAAGAGTCACCGGTGTGAACACCAACAGCATCAATGTTTTCAATAAAACAGATTGCAATCATCTGGTTCTTGGCATCGCGGACAACTTCAACTTCAAGCTCTTCCCAACCAAGAATAGACTCTTCAATCAAACACTGGTGGGTCATAGACAAATCAAGACCATTAGCAACAATAGTACGCAGCTCTTCAACATTGTAGCAGAAACCGCCACCCTGTCCACCCATAGTATAAGCAGGACGAACAACAAGAGGAAAACCAATTTCTTCAGCAATTTTTTCAGCACCTTCTACAGTGTGACAGATCCCCGAACGAGGAGTATCAATTCCAAGCCCCTTCATAGTCTCTTTGAAAACTTCACGGTCTTCACCACGTTCAATAGCATCAAGGTTTACACCAATAACCTGAACACCGTATTTATCAAGAACGCCGGCCTTGTTCAATTCCATAGCCATGTTCAAACCTGTCTGACCACCAAGGTTAGGAAGCAGCGCATCAGGACGTTCCTTTTCAATAATCTGAGAAAGACGCTCAACATTAAGCGGTTCAATATAAGTAGCATCTGCCATAACCGGGTCGGTCATAATAGTGGCAGGGTTAGAGTTTACAAGCACAATCTTGTAGCCATTTTCTCGCAGGGCCTTACAAGCCTGAGTTCCCGAATAGTCAAACTCGCAAGCCTGACCAATAACAATCGGTCCCGAACCAATAATCAAAACTTTGTTGATGTCTGTTCTTTTCATATATGTTTACACTCCTATAATAACCTGTATAAAATCCTTGGGGGTCCCTGAACCCTTCTCAGCACAGCTGCTCGCTATATCAAAGAGCCGCAAGCTGTTAGCATTTAGCTATTAGCAGGAGGGGAAAGCCTTCCCCTCGCTCCAGCCCGCCCCGAGGGTATAAAAAAAAAGCGAGCCCTTAAAAAAAGACTCGCCATTGAATTCAAATAAAAATAGTATGAACTGTTTTATAATCCTTGAGAATACCCTTTTCAAAACAAACGTCAGTTTTCATACTGAAAACTTATAATATCAGAAATCGGGATTTTGTTCTAGTAGGTTCGAATAACAGGATTCTCAATACAAAAAAAACCTGGAACCCTTTCGGATTCCAGGCAAAACCTAATTACTAGGGGTTGGAGGTTTATTTCTTTCTTCAAGAAAGGTACTTTTTTAAATTATCTCCCAGTCCTGATTATATTTTTCTTTCCAGCCATATTCGGCTTCATATTCTAATTTCATTCGAGCTTTAGCAGAGAAATTGTCTGCAAAAGCAGCAGCATCAAAATTGCCGCCAATATAATTAATTTCTTCCAGTCTGTCATAATCATAGAGTTTTCCTATAGAAGACTTAATTCCCTGCCTTCCATGCTTCATATAATAGCAGGCTGCAAGCACGAAATCAGCACAAAAAAAAGTGAAAATAAGCACCGAATCAGCACAAATTATTAACAAACTAGCACATAATCAGCACAAAAGAGAAAAACCGTATAAATAGTGATTTTTATTTTCGAAGGAATCTTGTATAAAGAATTACTAACTTTCGTAAATCTTTAAGTTCCAGCTCTTTGACACAGGAGTGATTAAATAATACAGCCGAAAGCTCATTATCTTCATAAATCTTCTTTCCGTAAATAACACAGTATTGCCTGGCCAAAATTATGTCGCTGTATAAAAAGCAGATAAAGCAGATTTTCGGTTCGGTCATTTTTCGTTCATCATACTTAAGGCCAATAAGCCGTCTGCATTGACTGTCCGACACCAGAAAATCTGCTTCCTTAATTTTCTGCAACAGCTCCGGGTTATTTTCCATAAGATATATTTCCATCGGAACAAATTATTTCTACACCATGGTCTACCCATTCCAGGCCTTCAATAATTCTTTTAAACTTTTCCATTTTTCCCTTAAATACAATCGTACGCAGTTTTTCACATCCGGCAAAAACTCCTTCTTCAATACAGCTTAAGGAAGCTGGCAGAATCACCTTTTCCAGATTGAAACAATTACAAAAGGCGTATCTGGACAAGCCTTCAAAGCCTTCTTCTGCTGCAAATTGTTTTAAATCTTTCATATTTGTACAGACACCAGGACCAACTCCTTTTATCTGGTCATATTCATATTCCAGATGCAGCTCGTCCAAAGTAATATTCACCTGCTCCAGATAATCATCATCATTAACTTTTAATGTAATGCTGTTCAAAATTATTCCGTCACTACAATGGATTTGTAACGAAGCTTTACAACCCCATAAAAGGCCCTGTTTATTTGTAGCATTACACCAGTCCTGTTGGTTTCCTTCAAACCAGATGTCAGTTAACGATTCACAATTTTCAAAAGCATAAGACGAAATTTCAACAAGCTTAGAAGAATAAAGTCCTATGGATTTTAAATTCCTGCAATCCTTGAACGCACCTCTCTTTATCACCTGCACTTCTGCCATATTCAAATCTGTCAGTCCATAGCACGCTTCAAATGCATTTTCCATAATAATCAGGATTTTATTAAAGAATACATACTTGATCGTGCTTTTTGCAAAACATTTTTTCCCGATAATCAAAACTTCATCAGAAGCCTTAAAGCTTTCAATATCCATATATGAAAACGAACTTTCCGGCAAAACCATAGAAGCCACTTCTTCGGTTCGCTTTTTAAAATTACAATTAATTGTACAAGCTTCGCACTTTGAACTACATCCGTCATTCATCATCATTAGTTTTTCTCCAAGCTAAATTTGAAAACATCCCCTGTCTTTGTTTTATAACAAAAACCCGAAACATATTTGTCCAACACCTGATTTATAAATTCCTTAGACGGGGACTTCTTAAGAACATTGTGCAGCAAGGTATTACTAACTGCAGCGCGGAATTGACTGTTGTCCCAGTGCTTATCCAATACAAGCTGGAGCATTTTAAAATCACCCTATGCCACAGAATAATCAATCGCCCCATAAAAGTTTTCATCGGCTTCGATAATTTGTAAAATCTCTGCTTCTTCCATAAAATCTCCTTAAAAAATCTCTTTACAAAAGCCCGACAGTTTTGCCCCACCCTTAATTCCTCAAAACCATCAGGCGCAATTTTCATATATTAATTCATTTCAACCGAAGACTTCGTTTCCTTCTTTTTTATGACAACAACCGGAACTTTCTTTTCTGGATAAATTGAAAATAAAAACTTACGAATCAAACAATCATTTCTATTTCCAACAATTACAAGAAAAGTCTCATCATCCAATTTAAACAGGAATGTGCAGCAATCCTTAAATTCCGAAAACTGTTCCAGAACTGCAAGGGCGCGAAAACCTGTTTCAAGGATTTCTTCAGCATCACAGTTAGCCGGGTCTTTGCCTTCGAATAATTTCAGAATGTAATTCTTTTCTACATCCTTTAAACCAAAACTATTTTCTTTATCATTTGAACAATCAAAACTAATTCCCATTTTTACCCCCAAATGTTATGGAATCTTGTAGCATCCAGATTTTCGTCCTTCGATTTTTTATCGAGATTCTTGTAGTGAGATGCTTCATCGTAAAAAGGATGCGACCCCGGCGTAGATAAAATCTGATCCAGGAATTTCTTTTCCTTCTTACTACCGCTGTAACCATCGCCATCATCATCAGCGATCCGAACAAGCTTGTCATAAAACTTTGACATAATTTTTCTCCTTGTGGACATTTCCACATAACTAATTAAAACCATATCTGAACCACCTTGATGATTCAGATCCAACACATTACCAGTTTGTAATTGGAATTATTGAAGCAGCATCAGGAACTTGAATAATCCGACTACAATTACCTGCTTTGTAAAAAAGGATACATATCCTTTTTCCGTTCAATTGCAATACGAAGCTTTTTGAAGCCCCGCAAAGCAAATCAGTTAAGTAATTCATACTTAAACCTCCATTTAAAAATTTTGATTTTGATAACGCTTATCGTTATCAAGCTTCTGAGCATATCGATTAACCCAACAGGCAATCTGTTTTTCTGCTTCCTCTAAAGTTGTAAGAGGTGTGGGAGTATAAACATGACAACCTGTTTCTGAACAGAAAATCTTAAATTCCCGAAACCGGTATTTGACTTCTTTCCAGTGAGGAGCAAGCATGATTTTTATCACATAACCATGCTCACGGGTTTTAATGATGTACAAATCAAAATAGTAGCCTTCGTTATCTACTTTGCTCTGAATAAAAAAGTTTCTGGCCTGTTCAGGATTGAGCAGCACTTTTTTCGTACGGCTGCATGTTGTTTTTTTGTTTTTGGATTTAGCTTTTGTTTTAGTTTTGGAAGCATTCATTTTTCTGATAACAGCGTTGATATCCTGAATAGCTTTTGAAGTTACACAAAAATACTGTGAGCCGCCGTGATTTTTCAGATTGCGGGTTTCGATTAACTTGGAAAAGCGGATGCGTTCCGAAGTTGTTATTACTCCCTGACGCTCTGCTTCGAACAGCCACGACAAACTTGACTTTAAACCTTGTGTTCTTGCAAGTTCCCTGGCTTCTTCGCACAGGTCATCAAACACTGGATTTAAATTTTCAGAATTATGAAGATAAACAGAGGGGACATACTGATTGCAGTAAGAATTGCTTTTGTTCCGAGGAAACTTAATTGTAGAGGGATTTTTACCAGAAATAATCATAGACAATGACCGCCTTTTTATTCCAACCCGCACAATAAACCAATACACACAGAAATCTGCTAAAAGGTTTAGAGAGAAAAATTGGAATGTAAGTTTTGTGCTTGATATTCCAAAACTTGGATTAGTCAAGCTGAGTCATTGTCTTGAATTAATTCTTCAAGCCAAAGTTAGAATATTTATAACTTCTAACCACAAGAGAATATAATACCGTCAGAAGAGATTGTCAAGAAAAAAAGATAATCTTTAAAAAAATTTTAAATGGAATCGATAAAATTATAAACTTTTGTATTGCTAAAATGTGCCACGTCTATGTTAGTTATTACAGCGTTAATCAAACTGTCGTCATTTATAAAATGAGTTCTCTTCATATCAACTAAATTGTGGAAAATCTCTACTAATTTATGGCCTTTGCAGTATTTCCAGTCAATACCAGGCAATGATTTTGACTCCGGCTCAAGAAATTCCCGGGTATAAACAGATCCATTGTTACGGTTCTCTTCCCATATATATTTTTCATACCCGTCTTTACAAGCTTGTGCCAGAGCAACATCCTTTAATGTATCTAAATTATTTGTTGAAGCAGCAAATTTACAGGCCTTTTTGACAGCATCAAAATCAAATTTAAAAATCAGCGTTTCCACATCATTTGTATCAGTAGTTACTAATCGTCCATTACTTACTGCATCAAAAACATACGCTTCCCAATCTTCAGCAGACATTTGCGTTGAATAGGTCAATATAGAATCATTTAAACTTTGCATTTCGTCATCAAAAAAGAAGTCTTTATCCACTATTCCGTAAAACTTATTACAAAGAGCTTCTTTTGGTTCTTCTTCTCCTTTTTTTCTTATTCCTTTTGCCCATTCTCTTGCATAACAGCGTTTTACCAGAAGAATTATAGAAAGCTTTGCATGAACATCGCCTGGTGTTGTATGACTTGTATTCTGCGAAATCAATTCAATATCATCATTATCAAGATACAATCCATTGGCGTATACAGGAAGAACTTCAATATTTTTTCCTAATGCCTTGATTATGTGATCTTTATATAACTTTTTATCAGTTTTGCCTTCGACTAACAAAATATTGTCTCCACTGAATGACATTACAGCTTTGGATATTTTGCGCAACGGATTACGACTGTTCTGAAAATGAGGATTCATGCTGTTTACAATATTTGGATTATTCTGCTGCATATCTTTTGCTCAACATAGGAGTTAACTGTGTGAAATAATCCTCAACAACGTCAGGAGAATGCGTGGCAACTATGATTTGAATATCATTGTTTTTGCAGCAATTTATAACTGCTTGTAATAAATCCTTCTGCCAGTCTACATGCAAAGAGCTTTCCGGTTCATCCAGAAGAACTATAGAATGTGGTTCTGTTTCGAATAGCAGCTCGTAGAACATCAGAATCAATTTAATTTCTCCGGAGCTCAATTCGTGTATTGGTAATACGGGGTCATTCGGATATTCTGAATCTGGAACAGCCATGAATTTATCATCAAGAATTTCAAGGTGCTTGAAGGTCATGGTAAAATTTTTGTTTAAGATATCTCGTAATTCCTCGACCTTAGCGCGTCCTGCTGGATCTTTTAACCTATCCGTCAGGGCCTGTTCAATCTTTACAATTGGATTTGGAGCACCTGTGTCATCATTAAACATAGAACTGTTTTGTTTTGTTTCCTGTTTATATTCCACAGCAGAATCCCAAATAGTATCACCATTTTTTAACGCCCATTTTGCGAAAGTCGAAATCCCTCTGTTATAATCTTTATTTGCAAAAATTGTTGTTACATTAAATTCTTTCTGTAATTCTGCGAGCAGCAACTCATCAGCCATTTTTCCATCAATGCGGTAAGTATACTCTGTGGCTTTTGGATCCGGTTTTTCAACGGAAATGTTTTTTCCATTATCAAAAACCAGTTCCAGACTTTTAAAAGGGATTGATTCCAATATTGGTTTTACATTTTTGCTCATTCCAAAAATTAATCGTAACAGTGTCGTTTTCCCAAGTCCATTGAAGGCGTATATTATACTTATTTTTTCTGTAGGAAAACATTCAATATCAAAATCGTTATTTTCTAATGCAAAAAGCTGCTGAATTTTTATATTTTTAATTTTCATTTGAAATCCTCTAAGATGATTGTTTTTAGTTTATAACATGGGAGTCTGGAATTCAACTTTTTTATTTTTGCATGAGCTTAAATACACCGTCTTCAGGATTATAAGCAACACCTGCATCATCTGCTTCTGTCGGATATTTTCCTTTGAGGAAGAATTGTTCAAGAAGACCAAGATAATATTTCACTACATTATCATCTGGATTTTGAGAGCTAAGCTTCTTAAAGCTTCTGTCTGCGGCTTCATAATCCTTTGCTTCAAACAAAGCAAAAGCCTTTTCCCATTCATCTACATATTTAAGAAGAGCTTCATCGGCGACTTCACGAGTTTCCAGAAGTTCATAAAGACGCAGCGGAGTATTAACATTTACTACACGAACACGATCAAGACTTCGTACAACAAAAAGATCACCCAAAAGCTCTCTGGTTGCAGCACTTATAAGAATTCCGTTTGTGTGATACTGCTTGTTTACACCTTCGAGTCGGCTTGCAAGATTAACATTGTTTCCCATCATAGTGTAGTTCTTTTTATTTTCAGAACCAAAATATCCTGCAATCATTTCGCCGGAATTCATACCTATTCGGGTAAAGATTACTTTTTTATTTGCAACCATGATCTTAAAGGCATCATACAAATCCTGTTCCATATCGGCAGGTTTTTCTGCAGCAGCAATCTGTTCAATTTCCCGATTCATAATCACTTCTGCTTTTTTCATTTTGATTGCAGCAGCACAGGCACGCTGAGCATGATCTGTCATTTCTACAGGAGCGCCTACAAGTGCAACAATTGCATCACCTTCATATTTATCTACTGTTCCGTGTTCATCAATGATAATATCAGACATCTTTGTAAGATAATAATTCAAAAGGCATCCAAGTTGTGCCGCAGTCAAAAGCTCGCTGAACGAAGAAAATTTTTGAATATCTGTAAAGATTGCCGTCATCTGGAAATTCTTTCCACCAAGCGTAAACGAAGACGGATCATTCATAATCTGATTTACAACATCCTTGCTTAGACACTGGCTGAACGCAGATTTAATAAAGCGCTTCTGTTTTCCTTCAACAGAAAGACTAAGTACAACGCAAATAAGGAACGAAAGGAAGAACGAAACAAACGGAGCCACAAGGAGCAGCCAGATTCCCTTTGCAAACAAAAGATATGGAATTAAAATTGCAAGCGTTATTCCAAGTACAAAGCCTACAGCCATAAATGCAACTGTAGTTTTTTGAGAATTTCTTGTAGATGCAAATGAAACAAAAAGCGAACCCAGAATTGCAAGAATAAAAATCCACAGATACACAAGAATATCAGGTGCCTTGCGCAGGAATGAATCTGTCAGATAATTATCAAGAGTTGTAATGTGAACTCCGACTCCTGGGAAGACCTGCGAAACTGGTGTTGAACAGATATCATAAAGTCCAGGGCCATAATAAGCTACAAAAACATAAGAATCTTCGAAATCATCAGGCTCGTAATAGAATTCATCTTCTTCGGGCTCAACATCACCATTATAAATATCATTACTGTGAAGGATATCATAAGCACTGCAAGGATGATATTCATCAATATCTTTTTGATATCGCAAAAGAACTGTTCCGTCTTTCAGGCGTGGCGCTTTTTCAAGTTCAGCCTGTTCACCCTGCATATAAATAGGAGCAGTTCCAAGTGTCGGATATGTTATTCCTTCATATTCATATTCAAGGCGTCCACGACGAATTATATCATCATCATCTTTGGCACTGACAACAGCACCAAGCATTGCGGCAGAATTTTTGATTTGATCTATAGGCGGCTGTTCCCTTGTAATTCCTTTTTCATAATCAACAAGAACATTTAAAGTTTGAATTACAATTCCGCTGTTTTCTTCGGCAAGCGCAAGAGCGTCATCATCCGATTGACCATAAACAGAAGGCTCTGTGTATAAAATATCAAATGCAACAGAACGGGCATTGCCTGCAGTAATAAAGTCAATCATTTTTCCATAGGCTTCTCGCGGCCAGGGCCAGCCCCACCCATAGTTTTCGGTTGCCCAGTCAATGCTGTCCTGATCTACAATAATAAATGCAATATCATCGCAGGCTCTTTTGTATTTTGAGGCAAAGACCATTCGCCTGTCGTAAGTCTTATTTTCAAAAAACGAAAACACGCCTGTAAGCTGCAGCACCATTGTTATTGCAAAACAAATAAGTGCCACAATTACAGAGCGGAACCAGATTTTACCGTTCTTGGATTTTGCCTTTTTCATTAGGAATGTTCCGTTACTTTATTTATTCTATTTCGAAAATCTTGTAATCGTCGTATTCGGCTTCGAAGCGTTCATTACGAATTACACGAGCTTCCTTTTTTGCTCCAGAAGCTTTTTCCATTTTTGAAAGCTCTTTTTCTACCTTTTTAATTCTATCCTTTGGAGACGGATGTGTAGCACCCCAGCCTTCATTACTAGGAGAATCTTCAAGCTGTTCGAGCATATCAAGCATTGCATAAGGATCATAACCAGCACTTTGAAGAATATATAAGGCCTGCTTATCTGCCTGGAATTCCTGTTCTTTAGAAAAGCCTGTATTTACAAGAGTTTTTAGAACTTCATTAGAAGCATCGCTGATTTTATCTACAGCATTAAAAACCTCTTCCATTTCACTGTCAGAAAGACTTACGCCATAAACACCGGCTCTCATATTTGCAGCAGCAATGCTTGTAACAAGAAGAGCCTTACCTGTATTAGCAGTAGCAGCGCGAACCCGACTTGCCTTAATTGCCTGAACACTATGTCCAAGCTGAATATGAGAAATCTCGTGAGCAATAACTGCGGCAAGTGCATCTTCGGAATCTGTGCAATCAATCAAACCTCGGCTTACAAAAATGTGACCACCAGGAGTTGCCATTGCATTAATTTCATCTGTGTTAAGAATTACAACATGATAGCCTTTTTCCTGATAAGGCAGATACGGCATATCTGAATTCATTACAAGAGTTTCGGCAATGTTATTAAGATAGGTTGTCATTCTATAGCTGCCCTGCTCTATTGGATACGTTGTGCAGATAGAAGCGGCAACAGAACGACCGATGTAATATTCTTCTTCTGGTGTAATTGTTTCAGAAGCTTTTTCTATTGATTCAACACTCGAAGAAATTGCACCAAAAACGGCAAGCTCCGGACTGAAATCGCTGTCATAATCATCATCAGGAATAGATACACAGGAAGTAAGACCTGCAAAAAGAAGTACTGCTACGGCTGGTACAAAAAGTTTTTTAATTAAATTTTTCATTCTTCTGCACCTCCGTCATTAAGTTTTCCTTCCTGCGCAAAGATGATTGCCTCCTCGGGATCGGCTCCAAGACTTTCTATATAATCAACTATAGAAAAATTTACTTCAAACTCTTCTGCATAAACAGCTTCGATAGTAGAGTTAAAGCCTTTTCCGGCAAGAGCAATTTCATCTGCATTTGCAGAGGCAGCTTTAGATTTTTCCTTAATCTTTTTTGAAGTAAGTGCAGATTCAGGAAGCCAGCCTTCAACACTTGAATCATCGGCAAGCTGAACATAAACCCAATTCTTTTCTGTTTTAAGTACAATGACAGCTGATGCATATTCTATTGAGCCAATTTTTTTTGAAGAAGCGGCGGGTTTAGCTTTAAGAGGAGCCGGATCAATTGCGACATACTGCGTTTTCTGTTTTGACGAAGCGGAAAAAGCAGGCAACGTCATGCAGACAAAAACAAATAATAAAAATAAATTTCTTAGTAGTTTTTTCATAGCCATATTATACCATACCTTATGTAAATATAAACAAAAAAATTGATAAGAAGTTACTATGACATTTTATGTAAGAAAGTTAAATATATTAATGAAAAAATACTCACGCGGAGAACCTGATTTTGCTCCGCCGAATACGCGGAAAGGAAATTATAGACAAGTGTAAGTCTGCTTACAGCAGCCTTACACTTCCCGCGTAATATGCTCCGCAAAACCAGAACCTCCGCTCCGCATTTTTTCACAATTATATTAACTTCAAAAAAACTTAATAAGAAATTTGGATATCGAATTTTAATTTGTATTCATCTGTGCGCAGGAATTTTTCCAGGCGGAGGGAGGACTGGAGCTGGAATTTCGAAAATTTTCCTAAAACCGGGGTCAGGCCAAAATCTAGAATTAGATAAAAACTGTCATTCAAATAGCAGTGGCCAAATACATCATAAAAACGTTCCGGGTGACGAAGATCGGGAAGCTTAACTGTTGCAGTGTCGTATTCAAGTGCAATATCATAACCGGCGTAAAGTCCAAAGCGTGGGAAATAAAGGCGCCAGAAGCCGTTTTGAATTT
Organism: Treponema sp.; assembly: GCA_017963165.1. The sequence goes on along the minus strand of JAGCTZ010000066.1, from coordinate 59,462 downwards.
CCATGCCTGTAACAAGCAGCTGTGCGTATGCATCTACAGCTTTTCCGTTTGTATAAAAAAGCTCTGCATGAACTGTTGTAGGCAGACATAAAATAATATTTTTATAATTTTGAACAGGCATTAAGAAAGGAATTTCACCTGTGCCAAAAAATCCCGAACTTATCTGAAAAGGATTCCATTCGCCCCATTTCCAGGATGAAGTAATTTTTACACCAGAAGCAATTCCAAGCTTTTTCATTGGCGAAATGCCATAAGAATGAATGTTCGAATATTGTATACCCGCAGATGATTGCCACATTCTGTATGATTTATTAAAGGCCGGCCAGTTAGAAAGATTCGGGAAAAGCTCTGTCTGTGTTACATCCCAATAAGTTGTAGAACTAACAAACGAACCCGAAACATTAAAATATAAACGACGGAAGGTCATAGCAAGCGGAAGACTTATTAATGCATCAGAAAAAGCCTTAAAGGTATATTCACCCTGTCTATTAAAATTCAAAATTGAAGCAACAGTTATATCGGCCGGGGTCGAAGTATTTTTAAAATAAACGCCAAAGGCCGCATCCTTGCTTAATTCAATTTTTTCTGCTTTGAGTTCCTGACTTGTCTTGTCGCTGGCATTAAAGATTTTTGTAAAATCAAGAGGAATAAAACCGTTCGCAGCAGAAATAAGCAGTTCGTTATTCGAAAAAGGATCCGACTGAGTTTCAAAAGTCAGACCAAGTCCAGGTGCTTTTTTTACACCTTCTTCCAGAGTTATATCACGAACAGGCATAAAGAATTTCCAGGAACCTTTTTTCATATAATTCCACGGAGAATATTTTTTCAATTCGCGTTCAGAAAGCAACGACATAGCATCTCTGTTAGTTTCGACAAACGATCCGAGGATATCTGCATTATAAGTAATGACTGCTTCTTCAAGAGCAATATCATTTAAGTTTACATAACGGATTTCGGAATAATTATATTTTTGTGAAGCATAATACAGATTGCTGTTGAACATTACACCGCTGCTCATTCCGCCGTAATAATCATTTGCAGTTATGAACGAACGAACAGGAATTGAATCTGCATCAAAAAAGAGCCAGCCGGTTCTTACAAGCGACGGTTGATTCTGCAGAACAAAATCAAACAGGACACAGAAATTTTTATTGCGGTCACTCTTTTTCCCAGAAACTTCAACATAATCGGCATAACGAAGATTCCTGATTTTTAATAGTTCCGGGAAAAGACCATCAGAGCCGGTACCATTTTTTATTCTATATAAATCTTCGTCGTTATACTTGTTACTAAGATTTCCGCCGTATGTATCTCCATTTGGTATAATATCAGAGACCATTATTGACCATTCATTATTCTGACAGATAAGACATGCAAAATGATTTCTGCCAAGGGCAACAGGAGTATAAGGCGTTACATCAGTTTCAAAGCTTCGAGAATAAAGCACCTGCGAATGTGCATTTTCAAAACCAAGCAGCTGATTCATTTCTTCTGATTCATAAACGACAAGACATGAATACCCGTTATCAACATAATTTCCGATTACACCATAGCGGCCATCTTCCAGCGTTACAATTGCACCATCACGCATTTCATATTTTTCAGAAAGAAATTTGCGTTGTTTTAAATCATAGATTCTTATAATATCATGCTCAAATTTTTCGCGGACTCCCCCCTGCACATGAGACACAACAAGAAATCTTCCGCAGGGAGAAACAGTAAGATTTGTAATGCCGTTTGCAAGGAACAACAGCTGTCGAAGACTTTCGTAATCATAAAAGCCGGAAATATCAACTTCTTCTTTAAGCTCGTCGTACCATACAAGTCCGTAGTTAGTACTAACAATAAATTTGTAATTTGAATCGTAATCGGTTTTTAAGAAAGAACGCACATTTTGTTCATCTTCTATTATTTCTTCGGGTAACGGTATCGCATCTATAAATTCTGTCCAGGCATCTGCAATTTCCATTCCATATACACTGGCAAATATTTTTTTATCAAGCCGGAACAGATTAAGGCTTCCGCATTCCTGCCAGTATTCTCCAAATTTCTGGATTCCCCATTTCTGCTGGACGTAAGCATAAAAAGCAGCAGTGGCAATGAAATCAAGTTTGTTGCCAGGGAAAATATCATAAGCTCCCGAAACCTGCAGCAGTGACGGAAATTTATTTTCCAGTTTAGCCTGCATCAAAAGCTGAAGATTCCAGTTATCATAAAGCAAACCGGAAATGCTTGTTTCATCTTCGGCATAAACGGCGCCTTCTAGAAATGAGTACGGAACATTAAAAAGTCCTACAGGTTGAAAAGCATCACCAAGAAATTTTTTAGCAACAAAATCAAGCGCTTCGGTTCTTACAGACTGACTTACTGCTCGCCCTATTTCGTGATAAAACAAATCAATAAGTCCGTTTGCATAAGAAGAAGTTTCGATTCTTCCAACTGCATCAAAAATTACAATGCGGTTATAAGGTGAAGCAGTATATTTTACATAAAGCGTATCTGAATCCGGCGAAATTACAACGATAGTTCTAAAGTCTGCGCGGCAGTTAAAATTTTCCTTTGCCTTTAAATAAAGTTCATCTGCCTGTTCCGAAAGAAGAATTGCAGTTGTGGCATTTTCCTGAGGAAAAAGAAAATCAAAGTATTGTGTAGAAAGAACGTAAACGGTACGCGGTTTTACCATTTCTCCACAGAACAGGTTTTTTGTGCAGAATAAAAAGAGAAGCAGAAGTGAAAAAACTGTTTTCTTTTTTATGGTATAACCGTGCATCGTTTTTTAATAATTTTATTAATTGTGAAAAGCCTTAAGCTAAACACATCTTATATTTCTGAAAACTTTTCCAGAACCTCTTTAAAAATTGCAAGACCTTCGTTAATTTCCTTGTCAGAAATATTAAGCGGTGGAAGGAATCTTACAACATCTGAACCGGCTGTTGTAACACAAAGTCCTTTTTCAAGACAGCTGATTTTTATATCAAGCGGCTTGATTGATTTATCAATCTTAACACCAATCATAAGACCTCTTCCGCGAACAGCCTTAACAATCGGATTGTTCCAGGCCGTGATTGTTCCACGGATATAGTCTCCGGCATGATTTACTCTATCAAGGAAATTAAGATCGCTTACAGTTTCTACAACTACGCAGCCGGCAGCACAGGCAAGGGGGTTTCCTGCAAAGGTTGACTGATGATCTCCAGCTTCGAAAATATTTGCTGCTTTACCTCTGAACAGACAGGCACCCATTGGAACACCACCGGCAATTCCTTTTGCAAGAGTAACAACTTCCGGCTCAAAACCAAGAACATCGCTTGCAAGGAAAGTTCCTGTTCTTCCAATTCCAGTCTGAACTTCATCTGCCATTACAATTGCACCTGCGTCTCTTGCAGCTTTTGCAGCAGCCATAAGCCATTCTTTTTCAAGAAGATTTACGCCGCCTTCTCCCTGAACGCATTCAACAAAAAGCGCAGCAGTTGTATCATCAAAAGCATCTTTTAAATCATCATAATTATTTGCGCGGATTGTCTTAAAACCTTCTGGATATGGAGCAAAGCATTCAGGATGAAAATGTTCCTGACCTGTTGCAGTAAGAGTTGCAAGTGTTCTTCCGTGGAAAGAATTTTCCAGAGTTACGATAGTTTTGCGTTTTGCACCACCATTAAGCTGTCCGTATTTGCGTGCAAGTTTGATTGCAGCTTCGTTTGCTTCGGCACCAGAGTTTCCAAAATAACCTTTTTCAAAACCGGTTACAGCCAGAAGCTCATCTGCAAAAGCAAGACCAATATCGCTGAGGTAATAATTTGAAATATGGATTTGACGCTTTGCCTGATCTGCAATTGCTTTAACAAGCGGCTTGTAAGAATGTCCAAGACAGTTAACGCCAATACCAGCAATAAAATCGATATAGCGTTTGCCGTTAACATCCCACATAACAGAGCCTTTACCTTTTGTAAAGGTAACATCAAATGAACCGTAATTGTTTAAAATTTTCTTTTCCATATTTCGCCTCTTTGTCTGATTATGGCATTTTTTTTAGGGAAATTCAATTAAAGCAGGAAATGACATAGGGCTGCCGCATTATAGAAATATGCGGAAGGCGAATTATGTATTAAAAAATGTTAAAAAAGGCACTATGAAAAAATGCGGAGTGGGGGTTCTGGCTTTGTGGAGCATAGTACGCTGGAAGTGCAAAGCTGCCGCAGGCAGATTTGCACGGTAGAATAATTTCTATTCAGCGTACTCGGCGGAACAAAGACAGGTTCCCCACGGGAGCACTTTTTCATATTTTCAGAAGTCATTTTTATAATGCAGAAGCCCCTTTATCATTGTGGTGTATTTAATTCGCTTATGATATAATCAAACGCATGGAGGCGAAAGATGCGTTCAAAAGCAAAACTTTTATTTTTATTGATAATTTCGGCCATAATGCTTCAAACTGCCGGCTTTGCAAATGATGCAGCAAATGAAAAAAATATTCCTAGGAAATACAGAATTGCTGCATACACAAAAGCCGTTGAAAAAGAGCTTGGACATAAAATAGAAACCTACGAACAGAGTATTATAGAAGCAGCTTATGCTTATTATGGAAATGTCTGCCAGAACAACTGGGACAAGGAATCCTGGAAAGAAGCAGTTCAAAAGGCTGTTGAACTTTGCCGTAACAAAATTGCAATTGCTGCAGCCAAAGCCGGAGAGTTTGGCGAAAAGCTGCTCAAAGCATTAATTCAAACAACAAAAGATGCGACCGATTCAATTTCGGACTGGCTCAATCAGAAGGCCCAGGAGTATGACGAAAACTCTAACAACAACAAGGACAAAGACAAAACAAACAAAAAAGAGCAATTGTTTATTTAGTTGAATTCTGATAAAACTAGAAAATACTTTTTTCATAAATCTTCAGGAGAACTCCAAATGAAACACAATAAATTTTTTATATCAACAGTTGCCGGCTTACTATGTCTACCAGCCCTTTTTTTAACTTCCTGCAAACAATCAAAAAAACAGGCAGACAATATTGTTCAGGAGCAGACACAAGAACAGTCTCAGTCTCAATCACCTTTTGAACCAAGATTTTCTGTAAAGCAGTCAGACGTTTCTATTATTCAGGAAAACAACGAAGACTTAGTTCAGCCTAACTGGCTTGATGTACCTTCGCTTAAAGACGCCTACAAAGATTATTTTGATTACTTTGGTTTTGCAGTTCCAGAAAATCAGCTTACAAATGACTCGCTTATGAAAGGCTTGAGTTATCAGGCAAGCTGCTTTACCTGCGAAAATGAATGCAAACCGGATTTTATTTTTAACTGGGCAAAGCCAACTAAAGTAGTAGATTTTACAGCAGAAGACGGAAAGGTTTACAAAGTTCCTTCTACACTTGCAGGCTTTTCCCGCCTGGAAAAGATTCTTGGCATAGCAAAAAAATATGGAATAATTATGCGCGGCCACGTGCTTGTCTGGCATGGTCAGACCCCGGACTGGTTCTTTAAAGAAAATTATAATTCAGATGCAGCTCAGGTAGATAAAGCAACAATGACAGCCCGCCAGGAATGGTACATAAAAACAGTTCTTGAGTTTGTAAAAGAATGGGAAGAAAAAAATAACGGCGGCAAAAGAATTATCGTAACCTGGGATGTTGTAAACGAAGCATGTACTGATGGTAATTGGGAAGATAATCCATTACGAACAGCAAGTCCATGGTATTCAATTTATGGTGATGATTCTTTTATTGTTAGCGCCTTCCGTTTTGCAAATAAATATGCACCGGCAGATGTAAAGCTTGCCTACAATGATTATTCAAGTTATTCGCCTGCAAAAACAAAAGCAATCTGCCGTGTAGTTCAGGACATTCAGGCTGCCCACGACGCACGCATTGATGTTGTTGGAATGCAGTCCCATGTCAGCATGTCCTACCCTACCGTCCTTGATTATGAAAAAGCAGTTCATCAGTTCCTTGCACTTGGAGTTGATGTTCAGGTAACCGAGCTCGAAATTGCTTTTGGTGGTCGCCTTACATCTCAGGAAATTCTTGCCGAACGCTATGCCGAATATTTTGAAATGTTCCTCAAAAACAGAAAGGTTCCCGGCAAAAACGGAATCTGTGGAATTACTCTGTGGGGCACCAAAGATGAAGTTTCCTGGATCCGCAACAACAGCGACGAAATGAATAAAGTTCAGCGCCCACTTTTGTTCGAAAAAGAATATGAATGCAAACCGGCATTTTTTAAAGTTCTTGAAACTGCACAAAACTATAGCAAATAACTATAAATAAAGAGGGGGAAGACTTTCTCCCTCATCACCTGAAACCTGGAACCTAAAACCTGTCACATATTCACTTATAGAAACATTCCCACATTTAGTATATACTTTAAAAACTATACAACGAATTTAAACATAAGGAGTATAACAATGAATAACTTTATTTTTTTAGGACCACCGGGAGCTGGAAAGGGTTCTCTTGCTGTAAAGGTTGCAGAGGATTATAAGATTCCACATATTTCTACTGGTGATATTTTCCGTGCTAACATTAAGGCACAGACTCCACTTGGAGTAAAGGTAAAGGCAATTATTGATTCTGGTTCGCTTGTAAGCGATGAATTGACTTTTGAACTTGTAAAGGACCGCCTTGCTCAGGATGACTGCAAGAACGGATATATTCTTGACGGATTCCCACGCACAATTCCTCAGGCAGAAATGCTCGAAGGCCTTGTTAGTGATGTAAAGGTTGTTAACTTTGAAATTAAGGACGAAATTGTAATCCGCCGTCTTTCTACACGCCGCGTTTGTAAAGCTTGTGGTGCTAATTTTAATGTTCTTACACTTCCTCCAAAGGTAGAAGGTGTTTGTGACAAGTGTGGCGGAGAACTCTACCAGCGTGATGATGACAAGCAGGAATCTATCATGCACCGTATGGATGTTTACCGCGAGCAGACAGAACCTCTTATCAACTTTTACAAGAATAAGGGAAAAATTACTGACCTTGATGCATCTATTGAAACAGATGTATTGCTTGGTGAATTTAAAAAAATATTCAAATAATTTGAACTATTAATATAGCCATTGATTTGTTGTCAACGCAAAGACAGAGCGAAAATGATGCTTGTGCGCCGTCAGCAAATCAATGGCCTTTTTTTATGTATGAAAAAATCCATTACCGTAACAATTAAACCAGAACAGGAAAAAGACAAAAATCTCATTGAACGGCTTGTATTTGCGGAGCTTAAAAAACAGGGGGGTGCGAAAGGCGGCGCTCCTAAGCTTGTTTTTGTAAAAAAATCTGTTGATGCACGTCACGGGCAGGTTAAGCTTCATCTGCGTTATGATGTTTATATTGGCGAAGAGCCGCCTTCTACTTCAACAGCCGTTCCTGAATGGAAAATGGCAGATGGAAAAAAATCTGTTATTATTGTAGGCTCTGGTCCTGCGGGACTTTTTGGAGCGCTTAAGCTTTTAGAATATGGAATTAAACCGGTGATTATTGAACGGGGAACCGATACCGTTCAACGCCGAAAAGATATTGCTCTTATTAGCACAAAGGATTTTGTGAATCCCGAAAGTAATTATTGTTTTGGTGAAGGCGGTGCCGGAACTTTTTCTGACGGCAAGCTTTATACTCGTTCAAACAAACGCGGTGATATTAGTTCTATTCTGCGCATTTTTAATTATTTTGGTGCCGACGAAAAAATCCTTACAGATGCACATCCTCATATCGGAACAGACAGACTTCCAAAAATAATAAATGCCATGCGTGAAAAAATAATTGCGCTTGGCGGCGAAGTACGTTTTAACTGCAAGTGTACTGATCTTATTATTGAAGATGGAAGAGTGAAAGGGGTGATGTGTACAAGTAGCGGCCCTTCGACAGGCTCAGGGACCACAAACGTTGAAGCAGAGGGAGAGAGCGCTGGCTCAGGGGGTGCGAGCGTTGGAGCAGAAGCCACATGCAATTTCACGTTGTCTGCTGATGCTGTGATTCTTGCAACCGGACATTCGGCTGCAGATATTTATATGCTTCTGGCAAAAAGAGTTCCCCAGGCTCTGGAAGCAAAAACCTTTGCTGCAGGTGTTCGTGTTGAACATCCTCGTGAAGTAATTGATAACATTCAGTACCATGGACAGGCAACACAACAAAAAGGTGGCACGCTTGGTGCTGCAGAATATAGGGTAACAACGCAGGTAGACGACAGAGGAGTTTATTCCTTCTGTATGTGTCCGGGCGGCTTTGTTGTTCCGTCGGCAAGCGGACCTGATGAAATTGTTGTAAACGGGATGTCTGCGGCCGCCCGGAATTCAAAATGGTCTAACGCCGCAATTGTAGTAGAAATCAGACCAGAAGATATTCCAGACTCATTCAAACAACAGGCAGACAAGCTTGGTTGCCCCGCAATTGCAGGACTTTTATTCCGTACAGACATAGAACAAAAAGCAAAACAGGCTGGAAACGGACAGGCAGCTCCCGCCCAGCTTTTGACTGATTTTCTTGAAAATAAAAAAACACCGCAGGAAGCTTTTCCACCTACAAGCTACACTCCCGGTATTGTTAGTTCAAACTTACACGACTGGATGCCGGACAACATCACCAGACGTTTTGTCCAAGGGTTTAATCAAATCAACAAAAGCATGAAAGGATTCATATGCCCTCAGGCTCTCATGATTGCACCAGAGACAAGAACAAGCACGCCCGTAAGAATTCTGCGCAACAAAGAAACAATGGAATGTTGTGGAATTAAAGGCCTTTATCCGGCAGGTGAAGGCAGTGGTTATGCAGGCGGAATTGTTTCAAGTGCGATGGATGGAGAAAATGTGGCGCGAGCAATTTGCAAGGCCCTTCAATCGGCGGTTGCTGAGCCTGTCGAAGCACAGGGACCCCAGGAAGCAAAGAGACCGCAATACTTCTAATCAACCAGTTTCTTCTTTCCCCAAGCCTGAATTAAATCTTTAGGCTCACGACTCAACAACAGCTTTACAAACAATAAGTTAGTTTGACTAAACACATTCTGCATAAGCTCCTGCTGCTCTTCTGTAAAGCGGCTCAAAACATAATCGGCCACACCGATATTAGGATTATCCGGGCGACCAATTCCAAAACGGAGCCGCCAGAAATCGGCAGTATTAAGGACGGCTTTTGTAGAACGCAGACCATTATGACCGCCAAGTCCACCGCTCCATTTCAGGCTTACAAAACCCGGTGCAAGCTCCAGCTCATCATGAACAACAAGAATTTCTTCCGGCAAAATCTTATAAAAGGTTGCTGCTTCAATTATGCTGTCGCCGCTCAGATTCATGTAAGTCATTGGTTTTAAAAAATAAATATGAGCAGGTGCGTCCTCGGGAACAAGCACTGGTGAACCATCTTTTTTGGAACAGATTTTACTGTCGCATGCCCACTGAGAAAGCCCAGCAGGAGTAAGAGAAGTTATTTCACCTTTAAACTTGCTCTGCCAATTCAGGCGAGAAGCAAATGGCAGGGAGTCCTGGAAATACCACGCAACATTGTGACGAGTCTTTTCGTATTCTCTGCCGTAATTTCCTAAGAACGCAACAAGCTTTATCATTTCTGCAAATCTTCCGGTGTCTTCTGGAATTTAGACATATTGTAACTTGCAATTTCGAACCAGTATTTTGATTCGCTGCACTTTGCATAGTAAAGATTTGAAGAACCTTCATCATCAGGATCTGCAGGAACAACATAAATATCAAGCTTAATATTCTTACCGACTGTTCCAATTTCAACCTGCACGTACGGCTCCCCACCAAGATTATTAGTAGTACCGTACCAGTTTGTAGTTGTAACAGTATTAAAGGAATTAAGCCATTCAGCTGCCTTAGAAGAATCAAGTGTTATATTTGTTCCAGAAACACTCCATACAAGATCCTCTGCATCACCATGACGTGTTACAGACCAGGTTTCTCCACCAGCAGGAGTAATTGCAACAGAAGAAATATTTACAGATTCTTCTGAATAAACAACTTTACTGCGAAGCTGATCAACTGTCTTGTCATAAACATTGCGGTAATCGCCATCAACAAGATAAATATCATTTGCACCGTTGACAGTTGCATAACACTGAACACCTGTCGAAGAATCCTTACCAAGTGTAAATGTTCGGAGTTCTTTAGAACCGGCACTTACAGTAACTTTAATTGCGTTATCTTCATCAAACTCATATTTATCAATCGAAGCCGCATTAGAAAGACTTGCAACCTTATCAAGCGCTTTAATGTACTGAGCACGATTAATCATAGAATCAACATAAGATTCTGTAGCTTCATACTTTTCGTTATTAATAAGCCACTTGCCGTCTTCCTTTACAATTGTAAGATTTTCATCACTCTTTTCGATAACAATCTTATCCGGCTCATCAGAAAAATCAAATATTTTTACAGTACTTCTTGCACCAATGATTACCTGTATAATTCCGATAATCAAAAGAATCAGGTCGACTGTTATTAAAACTATTTTTCTTGTTTTCATGCCTTTGCCTCCATAAAGCGTTCATCATCAGGATTGTACAGCTTGTTGATTCTTGCCTTACGTTTGATTCTCATTCTCCATACAATAAGACCAGCAAGCATTACAAGAATTGTAAGTCCGTATTCATTGAACAACTGGAAGAATGTAACCTTTGCCTTTGAGTCAGTATTCAAAACGTTTATAGTAACACCCTTTGTACGCATCTTACAAAGTTCTTCGTTTCCGTTAAGATAATCAATTGCATTTACAAGCAGCAGTGCAATTCCGGAAGAAGCATCTGTTGTAAATACCTGATTTGTTGTAATTGCAGAAGTTCCTGCAACAATAATCTTACCAGGCTGTCTGCTTCTTGAAAGGTGTGTAGAAATACTGTAATCACCTTCGCCGTTACCTTCATCATCTTTGGAAACCGGAGCTGCATCAAAGGCACTTTCAAAGTTTCCTTCAAGAAGAACCATAAGTGTCTTTTTAGAAAGCTCTGATTCATCTTCCGGAGGTGCAAGCATAAGAGGATTAAGCATAAGTCCATCAGGCTGCTCTGTCCAGGCTTTTTCACTTGATTCAACAAGAATTGTCGATTTTACACTTCTGCTTTCTGCAACTTCAAGCGGAGCACTCTGAAGCATAATAACATTTCCAAGATTGCTTGTAATTGCATTCTTGTTGTTCATGTTTTCTTTCTGCAAAAGTGGTGCCCAGTAAAGGTTAAGAATTCCGTAAGTGTTATGATATGTCTGACAGCAGGCAGAATCCATTACATATTCTTTTGTAAGCTTTACGCCATATTTTTCAATAAGACGTTCTATGTTTACATTGTTTTCAACAAACGAAGTTGTTGCACCATAGAAAGAATTGTTAGTCTGAACTTCCTGACAAGGATCAACAAGGAACAGAACATTTCCACCGCGCATAACAAACTGGTCAATCTTGTAAAGTTCTTCTTCTGTCATATCCATCTTAGGACCGTTTATTACAATGCTCTTCATAGAAGAAGGAATATCGTCTGTTGTCAAATCAAGAGTTGTAACTTCGTACAAATCGGAAAGAACTTCGTAGAAAGAAGGAGCTCCTTCTTCTGTAAACAAATCAAGCTCTTCGTGACCAACAATATATCCAAACTGTGTAGGCTTTGAAATAAGACTCTGGATTGCTTCATTGATTGAATCTTCAATTTCATCAAGTCCGACAACAGCATAGTTATTAAAGAATAAATCTTGAATCTGAACAGGAAGTGTTACAAACTTTTCGCCATATTCTACAACAACACCAATACAGCCTGTTTCAACTGCACCGTTGTCGTTTCTGTAATTAATTGGCTGAACTCCATAACGCTCTGTATAATCAGAAACATCAGATGCATTTGGATGAACTGCAATATATTCAAGCTTGTCGAATTTTGCTCTGTTTATACTTGCTGCAGCCTTTTCTATAGTAGACTCAAAAGTATCAACGCCAGAAATTCTGAGTGACTTTATAGGATTACTCATAATAGCGTAAAGCTTTATTTTGTCATCACCCTTAAGAGTTTCAAGAGATGCAGCAGTATTAATCATTTTCGAAATTGTTGAAGTAAGCTTGTACTCAAAACCTTCGGAGGTTGTAATAGGGTCAATTAATTCGATGCTGTCGCCGTAAGAAATTGCAAGACCCATATAAGTCTGCTTTACACCAATTTCGTTATTATTAACTTCCTGAATCTGAACCTGTCGCAGACCATAGCTTTGAGCAAGATCCTGATTTTCCTGTTTTGACAAATCCATATAAGAAACAGAAAAATTCTTGTTTGCAGCTTTATCATATTCTTCGAGCAAATCTGTTACATACTGTGTTACATTGCTGTACTGAGCAGGAAGCTTGCTGTCAAAGAATACTCTGATTGAAACAGGCTCTTCTATAGTTTTTACGAGCGTCTTACTTGCCTTAGAAAGTGAATAGGATTTCTGACTTGTAAGATCAAGACGCAGATATGATTTGTTGCCTACAAAATTAAGCAGGACAAGCATAATCAAAAACAAGATAAAATCAGATGCAGAACTTTTGAACCATTCAATAATCTTTTTCATTTTTGCCCTCCTACCTTTTATTTTTTACTTCTGCACGAACTGTGCACACAAAGAACAATGCTGTAAGTGAAACAAAATACAGCAAATCGCGGGTATCTACAATTCCCTTTGAAATTGAACCAAAGTGAACAGAAGCCGAAAGGAACGAAAAGATTTTTACAATTCCATCAGGCAGGAACACAAGGAAGGATTCTACAAAGGTAAGTGCCAGACAGATTGCCATTGCAACAGCAAAAGCAATAATCTGATTTTTTGTGATTGATGATGAGAAAAGACCGATTGCACTAAAAGCAGCGCAGATAAAAATTGCACCCATATAACCGCCGATAATCGGACCGTAATCTGGTGAACCAAAAATCTCTGCTGTAATTACATAGAACAAAGTCGGTGCAATCATCACAAGCGATTCAACAAAAACTGCAAGATATTTTCCTGTTACAACATCAATTTCGCGAACAGGCAGTGTCATAAGAGTTTCTATAGAACCAACACGTTTTTCTTCCGAGAAAATGCGCATTGTAATGGCAGGAATAAAGAACGAAAGAAGAATTGGAAGCATCGAAAAGAAATTACGAAGCTCTGCACGATTCTGAAGGAAGAATGCTGCAAAGAACAAAAGTCCGCTTATAATAAGGAACAGACCTGTAACAATGTAGCCCATTGGTCCAGAAAAATATGATCTTAATTCCCTGTTCATAATTACAAAGGCAGGTTTTTTAACTTTAAGCTTTTTATCACTCATTTATTTTGCCTCCCCTTCTTTAGCAGATTCTGTTGTAAGAGCATGGAATACATCTTCGAGGCTGTTTGTCTGGAGAGCAACCTCATATAAATCAATTCCTTTTTCTGCAAGCTTCTTACAAATTGAAGGACGAATCTCTGCAGTTCCATTTACAGAAACAAGCACCTGCAAAAGCTTTTCATCATTCTGTGAATCTGATTTAACAAGATTAACAGCATCAACATTATCAACAGTTTTTAGAAGTGATGCTACTGAATCAAAATCGGTTCCACCAACAGTAAGCTTTACGCTAAGCTCGTGGCCAAAGCGTTCCTTAAGTTCTTCGATAGGGCTGTCGGCAACAACCTTTCCACCAGAAATAATGATGGCGCGTGAACAGATAGTTTCAACTTCGCTAAGAATATGAGTAGAAACAATTACTGTACGGGTTTTTCCAATTTCACGGATAATAGCACGAACATCTTCTACCTGGTTAGGGTCAAGACCAGAAGTTGGTTCATCAAGAATAAGAATCTCCGGATCATGCATAAGGGCATGTGCAAGAGAAACACGCTGTCTATTACCACGAGACAGTTCCGAAATATTTTTGCTCATTACCTCTTTAAGCCCGCATTCCTTACACAAGGCAGGTACCTTTTCTTCCGGATTTTCACCATGCATCTGGGCAATGTACTTAAGGTAATCTTCGACAATCATTTCGCCATAAAGCGGCGCAGATTCAGGCATGTAACCTATTTTTCTTTTTGATTCTACAGGAGCTTTTGTAATGTCTTGTCCGTCAATAAAAATCTGACCATCAGACGGCGACAGAAATCCTGTAATCATACGCATTGTAGTAGTTTTGCCAGCACCATTCGGACCAAGCAGACCAACAATCTGTCCTGTTGGAATCGAAAAACTGACATCATTTACCGCACGAAACGTCCCAAAGTTTCGGGACACGTGGGAAACCTCAATCATTTTGAGCCTCCAAATTTAGTAATACCATCTATTATAATAAAAAAAATAGAGTTTGTTAAATAATTGTTTGTTAGAATTTAAATTCAGACTGTCTAAGGGCATTTGACAACCTTTGCTTTTTATTGTAAATTGCTAACAGATTTTACGTTTGAGATGAACTAGTGCAGAGTCCATGGTGTCCTGCTTTACCGGTGACGTTACGACGCGCCGCGTATCAACATTTTCCCGTAATTTACTAAAGGGCAGACTCACGCCCAAAAGCAAAAAAACACAATCAAATTTTTTCTTAAAGGATTTCGTATGAACAAGTATGTTAAGCGTTATTTTATTGACGCAATGAGCGGAATGGCACAGGGATTATTTGCTTCCCTGCTTATTGGAACAATTATCAAGACTCTGGGACAGCAGCTGCTTCGTCTTTCTGTTAATCCGGTTTTTCAGTTTCTTGTTGATGCAGGAAACTTTGCAACAGAAGGTCATGTTGTAGGAGCCGCAATGGCTGTTGGCATAGGCTTTGCAATGGGTGTTCCTGCCCTTGTACTTTTTAGCCTTGTTGCAGTTGGAGCTGCTGCAAATGTTACTGGTGGTGCCGGTGGTCCTCTTGCAGTTTTAGTAATTGCAATTATTGCTGCCGAACTTGGCTGCCTTGTAAGCAAAAAAACAAAGGTTGATATTATTGTTACTCCTGCAGTGACAATTCTTGTGGGTGCTCTCCTTACAGTTCTTACAGCAAAATATATCGGTGCTGCCGCAAGCTCAATTGGAAAACTTATTGTCTGGGCAACAAAGCTTCATCCGTTCTGGATGGGAATTATTGTTTCTGTCGTTGTTGGTATTGCACTTACACTTCCTATAAGCTCTGCCGCAATATGTGCCGCTTTTGGACTTACAGGTCTTGCCGGTGGTGCTGCAGTTGCAGGCTGTTGTGCTCAGATGGTTGGATTTGCCGTTATGTCTTTCCGCGAAAACCGCTGGGGTGGAATTCTTTCTCAGGGACTTGGAACAAGTATGTTACAAATGCCTAACATAATTAAGAATCCAAAGGTATGGTTGCCTCCAATTATTGCAAGTGCAATTACAGGTCCTCTTGCAACCTGTCTTTTTAAGATGGAAATGAACGGAGCTGCCGTAAGCTCTGGAATGGGCACCTGTGGTCTTGTAGGACAGATTGGTGTAATTACCGGCTGGTTCGAACCAAGCGAAGTTGCAATCGGCCATGGCGCAACAGCAATTACTCCGGGCTTCTTTAACTGGCTTGGATTAATTCTTATCTGCTTTGTATTGCCTGCAGTTCTTACCTGGGCATTAGGACTTTTGTTCCGCAAGCTTGGATGGATTAAAGAAGGCGATTTGAGCCTTGAAGAAAAAACTGCTCCTGCACAGACAGTTCAGACAGAACAGACTGAACAGGAATAGAATAAAAAAAAGAGCCGGCCTGAAGTATTCTTCAAAAGCCGGCTCTTTTTTTTCTGATTGGATGGTTTATTTTGCGTCGAAGTAATCAAGTGTACAAACGGCGTTTGTGTCGCTCCAAATACTGATGCAGAGTGGACCAGCAACATCAAGATCCAGTGGGATTGTCTGTGTTGCATAAACAGGTTTTCCTGCTTCTACACCTTCGATAAGAACGTAGTCTTCTGAGTTGTCACCGCAGCTTACATAAATTGCGTCGATGTCTTCATCAGATAAGAATGACCACATTACCTTTACCTTTTCACCTGCAACAGGTGCAGCTCCTTCTGGTAAAAGTGAGCTTACGTTTATAACTTTTTCTTCTTTGCCAATTTCGATAGTGCTCATAGCGTAACCAAGGTCAACACGATAAGTCTTAGAACCATCAGCAGCTTTTGCCTTCTTTGAAGCACAACCAGTAAATGCGAGGCTCACACAAAGAGCCAAAACCAAAACAGTAAAAATCTTTTTCATAATATTGTCCTCCATAAAATGATTTCATGTTTGTACAACGCTGAACACAAGGCGTTTCGTTCGCGCTGTTTCGATAATTAAACCGTGCAAAAAAAAAATGGTAACAAAAAAAGTATTTTTTTTTATATTTTTTTTTGGTATAATTAAACTTGTGATTCTGGTACTCCCGTAAAAAAAGCCTTCGGCCAACGGGGATGATGTTGTCCTCAGTCTTTTTTTACTACGCCCCAGAATAAATAATTTTATATATACAAAAAAAATATAAAAAAACTACGAGGCCCAGAAATGAAAATTGAAACAAAAGCTTTACATTCAGGTTATAAGCCGGAAAACGGTGGACCTGGAACTATCCCAATTGTACAGAGTACAACTTACCGCTTTGACAGCTGTGATCACGTTGCAGCTCTTTTTGACAAGCCAACAGAATACATGTATTCACGCTTTGCAAATCCAACCTGCGATGCTGTAGAAAAAAAGATTGCAGATATGGAAGGTGGCGTTGGCTGTATGCTTACTTCAAGCGGTCAGGCCGCAAGTCTTCTTTCTGTTTTGAATCTTTGTTCTGCAGGAGACAGTTTTATTGCTTCTTCTTCAATTTATGGTGGAACAATCAACCTGTTTGGATTTACTCTTAAAAAGCTTGGCATTGAATGTATCTGGGTAGATGTAGACGCAAGCTACGAAGAAATCTGCAAAGCAATTAAACCTAATACAAAATGTATTTTTGGTGAAACTCTTGCAAATCCAGCCCTTACAGTTTTTGATTTTGACGTTTGGGTAAAGGCTGCTCACGATAATCATCTTCCAATCATTGTAGATAATACTTTTGCAACTCCAATTCTCTGTCGTCCTATTGAATGGGGTGTTGATATTGTAGTTCATTCAACAACAAAATATATGGACGGTCATGCTGTTCAGGGTGGCGGTTGTATTGTTGACTCAGGTAACTTTGACTGGGAAGCTGCTTACAAAGCAACAGGAAAATTTGCCGACATGGTTGAACCTGACGAAAGCTATCACGGACTTCGCTATGTTGGAGACTTTGGAAAGGCTGCTTACATTGTAA
The DNA here is from genome assembly GCA_017963165.1 of Treponema sp. The sequence continues at coordinate 42,237 of JAGCTZ010000066.1, read as the reverse complement.
AAGCCCGCACTCAGCTTATGCGTGACTTTGGATGTTACCCTGCTGCACAGAGTGCCTTCTACTTAAACCTTGGTCTTGAAACTTTGCCAGTTCGTATGCCACGCTATTGCGAAAACGCACGCAAGGTTGCAGAGTTCTTTAAGTCTAGCGACAAGATTGCTAAAGTAATTTATCCAGGCCTCCCTGGTGATAAATATTATGAACGCGCACAGAAATATCTTCCGGATGGAACTTGTGGTGTAATTTCAATCAGCATTAAGGGTGGACGCCAGTCAGCAGTTCGCTTTATGGATGCCCTTAAACTTGCTATTGATGAAGTTCACGTTGCAGATATCAGAACTTGTGTACTTCACCCGGCAAGTGCTACACACCGTCAGCTTACAGACGAACAGCTTGTTGCTGCAGGAATCGATGGCGGAATGGTAAGATTCAGCTGCGGTCTTGAAAACGTAGACGACATTATTGAAGACGTTAAACGCGGACTTGCAGCCATCTAGGCATTTTAATGAATAAAATAATTTCTTTTATAAAGCGTGAGCCTGTGCTTTTTGCATCGATTGTACTTGCAGTGCTCGCGCTTATTTTTATAAGACCTTCTCCTTCGCTTTGCCTTGAAGCAATTGACTTTAGAACACTGGCCATTTTGTTCAGTCTGATGATAGTTATTAAGGCATTTCAGAGCCAGAACTTTTTGAACATTATTGCGGCCAAGCTTCTGCGACTTTGCAAAAGTGAACGTGCACTTTATTTTTTACTGACATATCTTGTGTTCTTTAGTTCAATGTTTGTTACAAATGATGTTGCGCTTTTGACGTTTGTTCCGATTACGCTGCTTATCTTTACTCGTGTAGGAATACCGGCCCTTACAATTGTCGTGCTCGAAACTCTTGCTGCAAATCTCGGCTCGTGCATAACGCCGATGGGAAATCCGCAGAACCTGTATCTTTTTTCGTACTATGGTTTTTCTGCCGGTGATTTTTTTCTGCTTACAGCAAAGATTGCAGTGCCTTCATTTTTGATTCTTGGCGCAATCATTTTGTTTATTACAAGAAAAAAACATGCAAAGCCCGGAGAACCACCACAGCCTCAATTCCGGGGCAATGTGCTTCAGACTCAAATGTCGTTTTTGACTGTAGACTTCCGCACATTTTTTTATATTGCAGATTTTATTATATGTCTTCTTACTGTTTTTCATGTTGTAAATTATCTTATCATGTTAGGCTTTACAATTGTTGTAATGCTTTTCTGTAATTTCCGCCTATTCAAAAAAGTTGATTACAGTCTGCTTTTGACCTTCTGCGGATTTTTTATTTTTACAAAAAGTCTTTCGACAGTACAGGCTTTTTCCGATTTTATAAACTCGATGCTTTCGAACCCGCTTAAAACCTATATCACAGGAATTGTAACAAGTCAGGTTATAAGTAATGTCCCGGCTGCCCTGCTATTAAGTGGATTTACGACTAATGGAGATATGCTGCTGCTTGGAGTAAACGTAGGTGGTCTTGGAACGCTTATTGCATCTATGGTGAGTGTAATTTCGTTCAAGCTGTACAGTAATTCGGATGAAGGACAGAGCTCTGTCGGTAAAAAGTATTTTGGGGTGTTTACAGGATATAATATCATTCTTCTTATTGTTCTGGCTCTTGTTGTATTTGTAATTTAACGCCATTCTTCTATTACGTCATTGCAAACACAGCGTGAAAATCTACGTCATTATACGAGCAAAAACTCATCATTTAAAATAATTTTTATAAATTCTGCCAATTTTACTTCCTCTTTTAACAAATTTTTTTGTTAACTATAGTATAGAAATTTTTCAAAAGGGAGCAGTTATGCCAAACAAGATCAAACCATTCGAGGAGCTCAACTCTTGCGGATGACTTTATGTTCTATCAGGTTATGCAGGATGATGAAATCTGCATTGGGGTTCTGGAACGACTACTCAAAATTCAAATTGACCACATTGAGCGACAGGAACTTCAGAAAGAAATCAAGCCTTATTATCAGACTAAATACATCAAACTTGATGTTTACGTAAAAAATGATGATAAGATTTATGACATTGAAATCCAGAATGAAGACATGGATGAACTCCCAAAACGAGTCCGGTATTATCAGTCTATGATTGATTCAAACGAGCTTTTAAAAGGCATGGAGTACAGGTTGCTACCCGAAAGTATTATCATCTTTATCTGTACAGGCGATCCGTTCGGGAAAGGATTCGCGCAATATACGTTCAAAAATGTCTGCATAGAAAAAAAAGAACTTGTTCTTCAGGATGAATCTACAAAGTATTTCTTCAATTCCGATGCCGCAGAGAAAGCGACAGATATTGAAATCCGTGCATTTCTTGATTATATTAAGAATAAGAGACCTACAGATAGTTTTACAAACACGATTGATTTAGCTGTAAAAAAGGTCAAAACAGACGAGTCTCTAAGGGGGATTTATATGTGCGAACCAATACGTATTCAAGATGCAAAATGGGCAGCAAGAGTTGAAGCTGCAAAAAAACTGCTTCGATTAAATGTCAATACACATGAACAGATAGCACAAGTAGAAGATCTTCCATTGAAAAAAGTTCAGGAACTGGCAGAAGAAATTGCTGCAGAAGAAAAACATTGAAGAAGAACTTGTTCAGGGTGTGCCTAAAATGCTATTGAGAATGCAATGAGGGAGCTACGGCTTCCTCGTTTTTTTTAAATTATGATAAGCAGGCGTTGCGGGCGGCGTTTGAGCCCGCAGAGAGGGTAGCGGAAAAGACCGCAACGAAGTGAGGACTTTGGAGCGAAGGGGGAGACTTCCCCCTCCTTTCCCTGTCACCTGGCACCTAAAACCTGGCACCTACTATCCCCTATTTACTATTCCCTATCCCCTGTCTCCCTCTAGACAAAATAATAAAAATTTATAAAATATTTACGATTTTTTTTACGTTTTTACTGAAAATGTGTTATACTTATATATAAGAGCAGTTTTTTGCATTTAAAAAATTAGTTTAGGAGTTATTGTGAATAAGCACGATTTTCCCCAAATCCATTTTTATGATCAGGATTTTGTAGATATTTATAATAAAACCTGGTCGTGGGTTTCATCTTTCTGGATTGATCCTGCTACAGGGGAACAGGCAAGTGACGGATTGTTTATTTATCCGGAAAACGGAAAGATGGTGATTAACCAGTTTGAATCTATTTTCTCTTCTTTTTTCCTTGTATATTCTAACAGGAATTTTGACGCCTGTAACAATCTTGATTATTTTTATGCTCGTCAGGAAGAAAACGGTGCCATCCGCAATAAATATGATGTTTCAAACAACGAACCTGTTGTAGACAAAAAGAATCCTAATGGCCTTGATTTGCCTCTTTTTGCATGGGCAGAATTCAATCTGTATCATAAATCTGCAAACAAGCGTCGTATTAAAGAAGTTATGCCTACCCTGCTCAAATATATGAGCTGGATAGATGCAAACTTTAAGAAAGACAACGGACTTTACGCTGTTCCTGCTGCTGCCAGCGGTATGTCTAATTCTCCGCGTAAGGATGCCGTTTATCCTGTTGATTTTAACGCCTGTATGGCTATTAACGCATCTTATATGTCGGCTTTGGGTGATATTCTTAATGATAAAGAATTGAGCTTCCAGTACCGCAAGATGTATTTTTCTATCAAAACGCGTATAAACTCACTTATGTGGGATAGTGATACAAACTTCTACTACGATTTGGATAAAGGTCAGAACCGCCTTAAAACAAAGACTATTGCGGGCTTCTGGCCTATGCTTGCAGAGATTCCAAATGCCGATAAAGCAGAAGCTCTTGTTGACCACCTGTGTAATCCTAAATCCTTTGGAACAGAGCATCCGTTCCCTACTCTTAGTGCTGATGATCCTAACTTTAGCGAAGACGGAAACGGTTTCTGTGGTAGTGTTTTCCCTGCCTTTAACTTTATGATTATTAAGGGTCTTGAAAAATACGGAAAATATGAGCTGGCACGTGAATGTGCAATCCGCCACCTGTACTATGTTCTTGATGGACTTATGCCAAACGAAAGCAGCAAGCAGGCTGGGGACCTTTGGGAAGCATATCTTCCTAACAAAGAAGGAAAAGCTGTTCAGAAGGGCAAGCCGGCCTTCCCACGCAAACGCTATCTGTTGACTGCAGGACTTTCTACAATCGCTTTGATGATTGAAAATATAATCGGACTTTCTATAAGTCTTCCACGTAAGACTGTAGACTGGATTATTCCGAACCTGGAAATCATGGGTATTGAAAAGCTTTCTCTTAAACGCAACCTCATTACAATTTTGAGCAACAAGAGTGACCGTGGATGGGGTATCCAGATGGAAAGTGAAAAGCTTTACTACTTTACAATAAATATCCTTGACCAGAAGAAAAAGACTTTGCCTATTCCGTCTGGCAAATGTTCTATGCTTATAGACAAGCTGTAGCGGCAGGAGATTTTTATGGCGACCCCGGAATCCGTCATTGAAATCGGCTCCACAGGGGTACGTCTCCTGGTTGCCGAATTCACTCAGGAAAGAAAACAGAATATTCTCGACCGTTCCGAAGTTCCTCTTTCTATTGGAAAAGATACTCTTACTACAGGACAAATTTCTCAGGAAACACAAAGCCTTTTAATTCAGACTCTTTTGCGCTATAAGGAGCAGCTTGCAGGCTGGGGAATTACTCCTGAAAACACAACCTGTTTTGCTACAAGCACCTTCCGTGATGCAAAAAACTGCGACCCTGTTATGGACCGCATCCTTGTTCAGACAGGCTTTAGCGTACGAATTGTTGACGGTGTTGAAGAAAACAAGCTCATGTATCTTGCTGTAACCGAAGCTATCAAAGATGAGCCTGTTGATTTTAAAAAAGATACTACTATGATTCTTGTTGTTGGCGGAAGCACCACAGAAATGATGATGATTTCCAACGGCAAAATGGCTGGTGTTCATTCTTTGCGGCTTGGTACTGTTCGTATTGAACAGCAGATGAAAAACCTTACAACGTCTTATGATGATATCCAGCGCTTTATTGAAGAATCCATAAATAACACAAAGGGTTCTCTCGAAAGTGAAGTTGACCTTTCAAAGGTAAAACAGTTTCTTGCGGTTGGTCAGGATTTGACTATGACTGCGCTGCTTATTGGAAAACCTGTTTCTACCTTCCTATGGTCAATTGATCGAAATGCCTTTGATACATTTGTTCAGGAGATTCAGGAATATTCTGTTGATGAATGCGTTGCCCGTTTTAAGATTCCTTATGCCGAAGCGGAAACACTACAGACAAGTCTTTTAATTTACAATCTGTTCATTCATCTTACAACTGTTCAGACAATTCTTGTCCCGGAAACAAATATCCGCAACGGAATTCTTTTGAGTCAGATTTCTACCCAGAACGAAGAGCTTCAAAAAGAATTTGATATGCAGATTACAGCTTCTGCCCGAAACCTTTTACGTAAATATCATGGTGATGAAAGTCATGCAGAATGTGTACGTATGATTGCAACAAAAATTTATGATACCCTCAAGGACGAAGTTGCACTTGATGATCATGCAAGAACACTTCTGGAAACTGCTGCAATTCTTCATGATATCGGAGCTTTTATCCGTTACGACAACCACAATATCCATTCAAGTTATATAATCCGCAATTCAGAGATTTTTGGTTTGTCACGCAAGGATAATACGATTGTTTCCGAAATTGCAAAATATCATAAGGGAAGTTCTGTTCCTCAGGACGAAGACAGCTTCCTTATGCTGCCACGCTCTGACCGAATGACTATCTTAAAGCTTACAGCCATTCTGCGAATTGCCGATGCAATGGACCGTGGCCACATCCAGAAGTTTAATGATTTTTCAATTAAGATTATGCAGAATACAATGTACCTGCAGACAAAAAAATCCAAAAATACAGTTCTTGAAAAAATTGCCATGAGCGAAAAATCCGGCATGTTCGAAAGCATTTTTGGTTATAAGGTAATTTTGTTATAAGGAGTGGGGTCCCTGAGCCTGTCGAAGGGCCTTTTTATATAGTGAGTTCTTATGAGTGATAATATCTTTTTTAACCGCGAGCTTTCCTGGCTCGAATTTAATGCGAGGGTTCTTAAGCAGGGATTGCGCAAGGAGCTTCCACTTCTGGAGCGACTTCAATTTCTTTCGATTGTGACTTCGAATTTTGATGAATTTTTTCAGGTTCGTGTTGCCGCAACAAAACGCCTGCTTGAATCAAATCCAGACCTTGCAGATGCGTCTGGTCTTACGCCAAAGCTTGTTCTTTCCAGCATAAGTGCACGCGCTCATCAAATTATCCGTCAACAGCAGGAATGCCTTATAAATGATTTGCTGCCGGCACTTGCAAAGGAAGGACTTGTTTATGTGCCGCAGGATAAATACACTCCGCAGCAGATTGAATATTTGCAAAAGCTTTTCCGTTCCGAAATTTTTCCTCTGCTTACTCCGTTAAGAACAGATACAGAGGCTTTTCCTCATATAAAAAATCTGGAAACTTATGCAGGATTTTTGCTTAAACCAATTGCGGGAATTAAAACAACATCAACTTTATTTAAGGGCGACGACGACCAGCCTCGAATTGCATTTGTTGAAATTCCTTCCGGTATTTCAAAACTGTACTGGCTGCCTACAGATGGCAAAGCACGTCAGTTTGCAATGATTGATGATATTATTACTTCGTGTGGAACCCAGCTTTTCCCAGGATTTGAAGTAGAAGAAACACTTGTATTTAAAGTTGCACGCGATGCAGACTTTGCCGTTGATGAAGATTCGGGTTCTAATTTTATTCATGCAATGGAAGATGTTCTTATTCAGCGTAAGTCATCGTTCCCTGTGCAAATGTGCTGCAATGGTACTTCTACAACAATACGAAATTTCCTTATGAAGAACCTTGAGCTTACCGAAGAAGACGTTTACAGAACAGAAGGTATGCTCGATCCTGGTGGACTTCTGGAACTTCGTGATGCAGATGAAACAGGACGCCTTAGCTTTGAGCCATGGGAGCATTTTTATCCTGTTGATTTGCCGGAAGATGAACCTTACTGGGATACGCTTAAGCTTCACGACAAGATTCTTCATGTTCCGTATGAATCGTACGAGCCTGTTGTTAAATTTATTTCCGATGCCGCAGATGATGATAACGTACTTGCAATAAAAATGACCTTGTACCGCACAGGCCGCGACTCCCCTATTATTGCAGCACTTGAACGGGCAGCTCAAAGAGGAAAACAGGTTGTTGTTCTTGTTGAATTAAAAGCCCGCTTTGATGAGGAGCGAAACATAGCCTGGGCAAATGAACTTGAACAGACTGGTGTTACAGTAATCTATGGACTTGTAAACCTTAAAGTTCATGCAAAAGTTCTGATGGTAATTCGCCGCGAATCAGATACAATCCGACGTTATGTACATCTTGCAACAGGAAACTATAATACAAAAACTGCAAAGCTTTATTCCGATATTTCGCTGTTTACTGCAAACCAGGAAATTGCAAACGATGTTTCCCTGTTCTTTAATCTTGTAACCGGTTATTCTACACTGCAAAACATGAAGCATCTAGGAATGGCACCTGTTACTTTGAAGGACAGAATCTTAAGTATGATTCAACGTGAAATTGAGCGAAGCACTCCGGAACAGCCTGGATTGATTATTGCAAAGATGAATAGCCTTACACATGAAGAGGTTATTGCCGCTTTGTATAGGGCAAGCCAGTCTGGCGTAAAGGTAATGCTTAATATCCGAGGAATATGTATGCTTGTCCCGGGTATACCTGGTTTGAGTGAAAACATCAGTGTTGTTTCTATTGTAGACAGATACCTTGAGCATGCTCGTATTTTCTATTTCCAGAATGCAGGAACTCCAGAGCTTTACTGTTCAAGTGCCGACTGGATGAGCCGTAACCTTGACAGACGAATTGAACTTATGTTCCCTATTCTTGATAAAAATGCATTCCGTCAGGTTAAATCATGGCTTGATATGTATTTCGAAGACAACACAAATGCCGAAGTTCTTTTACCAAACGGCAGCTGGGAACCTATAGATGCTAAACGAACTGCACATCTTAGGGCACAGGAAATGCTTTATAAGCACTATAAATACCAGAACGAGACAAACGAAAAAGCCCGCAAAAATACGCAGGAATTTGAAGTTAGACGAAAATAGCATGGGGTCCTTGAGCCTGTCGAAGTTAAAAAGGGTCTTCGCCGTTACTAACCAACTACCTTTGTAGCCCATACCATTCGTTCGCGAATGTCTTGATTGTTATGGTATTATAACTTTTTTCAGCCCCAATGTCTATTGACCCATTTTGAAAATTTTTGGCTTACATTCATTTACTAACCATTCTACTAACCGATAGCCGTTATATCTCATTAACTATATTAACTACTAAAAAAATAATTAAAAGACTTGATTTTTGTGCAATTAAATTGTATATTTATTTTAGTACAATTTAATTGCACAAAAAAAATAATGATTATAAGGAACTGCTGGGACAAAATGGGCAATATGGAGTTTTCAAGAAAAGTAAAAGAGTTAAGAGAGAAAAAAGGATTAACCATGGAAAAACTTGCTAATGAATTAGGAGTTAGCAAAAGTCGTGTCAACATGTGGGAAAATAATGGTACCGTACCTCGACAAGATGTTCTAATTCAATTGGCAAAATATTTTGGAGTAAGTAGTGATGTTTTGTTAGGCATTGAATATTTTTCAAATACGTCATCAATAAGTGACAGTATTCAACGAAAAATGAAAGATTTAGATTCTGAAGAAACAAAGAAAGTTGATGCTTATATTGACGAAATTTTAAGCAAACGGGCGAAAGATATTTTTGAGGGGAAAATTTAAAAATGGAAAGTATAAATCCTGATTTTAAAAAGGCAAGCGAATGCGCATGTGAAATACTTGTTTGTTCAAGAACTATAACTTTTTTTCCTTTCTCACCAATCGAACTAATTAATGAAATGGATCTTAGACTTGTAACCTATACTAATGCTGAAAAAAAATTTGGAATTCCATTAAATGCATGGAAAAGCAAGGATGCAGAACTAAGAGAAGTATTGCCTGGAATGTACGTAATTTTTTACAATGATTTAATTACAGAGAAAACAAGGATTGTTTTTTCACTATTACATGAGTTAGGCCACTTCTATTTAAATCATGATATGCATCAATTAAAAATGCTTGAACAAAAAAACATAACCTCATTTAAAAACCTATATAATAAATATGAGCTAGAAGCCAATTTTTTTGCAGCACAACTATTAATGCCAAAACAGATAGTTAATGAATTAATAAGAAGGGGATGCAAATTATCAGAAAATTTCTTAATCAGTAATTTTGGGGTTTCAAAAGAAGCGGCCTCAATTCGTCTAAAATTTATACGTAATAATTTTGAAAAAAATACAACAAATGATATTTTTTCTTACGATGACATTATTTTAATGAAATTTAAGAAATACATTTCGAGTATTGTACCCAAAAAATCATATAAATCGTTCACGTGGGAGGCTGAGTACAAAAAACAAAAAGAACGTGATACATGGATATAAAAAAAGCACCAACAATCTTGTTGATGCCTTTCATAAATTGAAGAGTTAAATATACAGGAGTGTTTTCTGGTAAGAAAAACTAACTCAACTAGTTGATATTTAAGACTAGAATTTATATGTGGTAATAAAAATTGTAGTTTTATATATTTTTTTTGTCAACTGGTTCTCCATTAGGTAAAAGGAGGCCTCAAATATGAAAACTATTAAATCAGGTTATATTGTGATTTACACACCATATATAACAAGAAATGGAAAACGTATTTATGCAAGTTCTTACGGAAAAAAAGCTTTTCGTCTAGAAATTCCAGCAAATAAATATCGTCGATAAAACAAATGATTAACAAAAACAATAATTGGCTTACCACATTATTGTTTTATGAAGGAGCTGTCTATTCGTCAGCTCCTTTTTTAATACTTAAAATGATTCTACAAGAACTGTAAGTTTTTGTATCAAATCTGTAATATCTTCTTTTTCTAGTTCCATAGTTGCAGCATATTTACCGACAGACCAATCAACAGAAATAGAATATGTGTGATAGTTAGTACCTTTCAATTTTTTTTCTGTTAACCTAAGAATTTGATTTGCATGTTTATAATTAGACTTATCAATAATTAACTGATTTAACTCTTGGCCAAATTCGTTTATTTTAACAATATTCACCATACTTTTTACCTCATTAGGTTAGAATTATAGTTTTTACTTTAGAAAATTTAAAGAATATATATTTATAGAGCCAAACTCATTTTAAATATAATTTCTTCTGTAAAATTATAAATCAATTGCGAAATAATACTTGAATTAGAAATATTTTGTTATTGTTTATAATTCTGTTCGTTCCAGGACAGCTTTGCAGACCTTCCACTCACTCACAATCTTCGAGCTCAATAAATTTCATCTTACATAAAGAAAGCCAACAGACTGTTCTCTCACTCCGTTCGTTCACAGACTGTTGCCATATACCAGAAAGCTCGCAGGTAGGCCTTTATTAAAGCAACGCAAGGAGCAATGCAAGCACATTCAGACCAATCGCTTCGTGCATCTGCTTCGCAGCAGCACTACGCTTTGTGGTCTGCCTGTTTCTGCAGGCAGGCCATCGTTGCGATAAGCACTCCTTTTGCAGAAGCCGCCAAAAGTGAGCATCACGCTTTAAAATTATTGTTGAAGAAAAATGTGCCGTCCGCGTAGGTCGCAACTTAAAACTGCTGGCACGCAAAAAGTGTTCCCCCTTTCCCCCCTAAGAACCCCTCTTACCCCCTCCCAAAAAAATAAGGAATGTAATTCAAGCTTAGGGGGGACAGGGGGCACCCTTTTTACTCAACATTACAGTTGTCCCACAGTTTTAAGATGCTACATTGGTTCTTAAGGGCGGCTTTTTAAGAAATCGTTTTGTAAAGGGAAAAGTATTGCCTCAATCGCACAGGGCCTTCGCCCCTGCGCTCAATCGGCAAGGCGGCACGTCCATGTGCCGCCAAGATACTTTCTAGTTATTATTTATAATCCAATGTCCACTAGTTCTACTTCCAGCTCGCTCAATAACCCCTGCTTCTTTAAGTGCAGCTAAATGATTCTTTACAGTCCTTTCACCAATTTCTAATTTTTCACTAATTTCTTTTATCGTTGCATAGGGATTACTACATATATATTCATAGGTTCTTTGTGCAAAGTCAGGGCATTCTTTGTGCAAGCTCTGTGCATCCTTTGGGCAATCTTTGGGCAATCTTTGGGCATCTGCTGAAACATCTCCATCTACGCCATACTTCGCAGCCAGCTCCAGATACTGCTTACTTGCATTACAAACTACAGAAATACCACCACTAAGATTCTCCGGCTCTGGTAGATTTGCATTTACCTGTTTACATAATTCCTGAATCTTGAAGTAACCGCGTCCCCAGCTTTCGATATAGCCGCATCTGAAAAAGACATTGGCAATATTTGGATTACGAGGTTCAGAACGATGTTTTGTAAATAAATCTTCAATTTTCAAATCATCGGGCATCTTTCCAATGTTCCAGATATCAATCTTGTCTTTGAAAATCTGAATCTGTATAGGTGCCGTATTCATGTAATCTCTGTGAATCAATGCATTAAGCAAAAGCTCACGGAATGCATCGTGTGGGAAGAAATAAGTTTCCCTTCTTGCAATGCCATCATAATCGATAAGGGCTTTCATGTATTTTGTGTAGATGATTTCCATTGCACGTTCAACTTGTACAAGAAGCGGACCATGAACTTCATCCTGATAAAGGATGTTAGCCTCATCAAGAAAATATGCAATCTTTACATACGCTCCGGTGAACCACTGCTCAGGATCCGGATGGAATGACAAAACTGTAGCTCTGGTCAAATAATTATTTTCAAATCCATGAAGATTATGAATCAAATCTTTGTTGCTCACATTAAGCTGTTCTTCTGTAAGTCTATGAGTAAACAGTGCCCTCTTCTTGAAAATCTGAAATGCTCTTTCATCAAGATCAGAAATCTTTACATGAGGAACCGGTACACTATCCCAAGTCCTTCCCTGAACAGAAAGAATCATTTTATCAAGTTCAACGCCAATTACTTCCTGAGTTGTAGAGCCGATGCGTTTATAATACTTGCCGTGATAACTTACTGGGAAAGGATATTTCTCGACCGAGATTCGCAGATACTTCTTTGTTTCATCATCATCTGCAGTAAGAACCTGTACATCTACAAGAAGCCCCATTGTCTGTCTGATCTTAAGAGGAATTGCTTCACTGAGGTGATGAAAATTACTAAGCCCAAGAACTTCGCCTTTATCATGAACACCAATATAAATTGTTCCGCCTTTTGTATTAGCAAAGGCGCAAATCCATTTGAGATATTCATCCTGCCAGTTTTGTTTGAATTCAGTATCCTGATTCTCAGGCTTGGTTATAATCATTTGGCAATTCTCCTCACTCAATCTTACTATACACTCGATTTGATATTTTTTCTATTGTTTAATTCGCGGGGGGAGCGCGCGCAGCGGTTTAAAAATCAGCTCAAAAAGTTTAATTCGCTTAAACAATTGTTTAAAGTTCAGTTCATAAAGTACATAATTCATCTGTTATTAAATACCTATGTAGTATTTCTATATTTTATTTTTTTCTTTTAAAAATGAACTAAAGAAGAAAAAGATAAAAATACTTAAAAAGGATATCTTTCAAAATAATTCATAGAAAATCAAAGCCCGTCAATCGAAAGTTCAGATTTTAGAAAGTTATGTTCTTTTTGTGTATTAAAGTACGGTATTCTGAACTATTACAACAAAATCTTTGACCTGATGTTCTCATAAAAAAGAAGGATGAACGCTCACTTCTCGTACTAAAGTACAACTCAGGGGCACGGGGAAAACAAAGGTTAAAATAAAAGAATCTCCGTTTCCAGAGATTCTCTTACACCTTTATAAAGCTAAATAACCGTATAAAGAATAACCACTTCCAGGTGGGTTCGATAGCAACTAACTATCACCAATTAAATCTATAAAGCTTATTTAGTTGAATGTCAATTGATTATTCCATAATTATTAAAATTTCAACTACAAGTTGAATGACAAGCTCATGTATCCAAAATAATATTATTATTGGCGAAGGGGATTAATTCTTTGACGCCAACTGGGTCAGGTGTTTCTACACCTTGGGTAACGAGCTTCAATTCGTTTGATAAAAATCAGGTGTAAGACAAAAGGGTATTTCGATTCCGATCCATGAGGTTTGGCTCACCTGCATGCCTGGTTTTTATCGAACACTTTTTCATGCAAGGAGTTTCCTTATGAAAGACAAAATTCATACTGAAAAAAAAATACAAAATGAAACTCAAGAATCAGCCTGGGTTTGGGGCCTAATTGGTAATATTCTTGAAGAACATGAATATGGCGAAGCTCATGAAATCCGTAAAGGTACAAAACAATTCAGCGGAGGAACAAAAGTGTATCTTTCTTGCGGACATTGGGGCGATGGTTATGAAAACGTCAATGTAATAGGAAAAGCCCGCAATTCTCGTAGATATATCCAGGTTGTAATGCGCCGGAAATGTATTACTAATTTCCGTATGCAAAAAGTATATAAACCGGTAGTCCTCGAAAAAATGAAATCTGAAAATGGCTGGGGTGGTTTTTGGGACAATTCAGATAAATCTCGTTTAGAAATAATTAAGTATCTTGATTTTCTAAATCCAATAAAAGCAGATAAAGAAAGAATGAATATTCCTCTTTATAAAATCATGTATTATGATATCGAACGTTATTGTCTTGATTATTTACTAACACACTTTAAGATGAATCTCTCAACTGAATTAGATAAAGACAAAACAATCGGCGAACTTTTGCAACCAGGACAACTACAAAAATTCTTTTCTCATATGGAAAAATTATTAAATATAAATTTTTATATTGATGATGATAAACTTACAATTGAAAAAATCAGTTTAATGACACTATCAGAATATTACTTCGAGATAATGCGTTTACTAGATACTCATGAAAGTAATTTTGGAGCTGGTTGGTTTAATCCTCACGAATTAAGCACAAAAAAATGGAAAGCAATCGTTTATTCTTAATATATTTAATAAGGATGAATTATGGCAAAATTAAAAGCAAATGATGGTTTCGAACTCGGGTTTCTCTTAAAAATGGGAATCCAATCCTATACCCATATGACCATTATTAATATCTTAAAAGATGGTAAACCTTATCTTGTTCCAGATGATACTAAAATGAGTAAGAAAGACATATTATTTCATGTCGTTGGTGAAGAAGATTTAATCAACCTTAGATTGATGGGATATGAATATGGCGGCATTATGGACGAATTCTTTCCTACAATTGAGAAATTTGCAAAACAGATTAAATCAACCAAAAACGAAGCAAAAGCATATTATGGTGACTGGCCAGAATATAACCAGGAAATAAATTTTTATAAAGCCCGCAACTCTGATATTGTAAATATTAATATTGCCTATATCTCTAGCCATCTTAATATACCATTTAAGAATTTGCAGCCTTTTCCTGAAGATGATGTGTTTAATTTTGAATTTTCTACGATCTCGCAAAATTTTATTTCTTTTTATGAAGAACTAAAGACAGAATATGATTTAGAAAAGATTCCTAAGAGAGTATTCCTTTCAAGCAAAGAGGCTAAAGAATCAGGTGATTCTCCCTGGGATGATGAAGAAGAACTTATTAAAAACCAAACTAAACTTGAAACAGAAAAACCTGTTATTTTAATAGACTGCGATTTACTCAGTGATATAAAAGCAACTCAGATAGTTGAATGTAAAAAATGTCTTTTTAATTTATTAAAAGAATATAAAGTGTCCATTATTACTTCAGAAAAGGATGATGACGAAGAAGATACTCAAAAATTAAAAAACAGTTTTCTAAAGGAGTTTCCTTCTTTGGTTTATTTACAAGAAGGTTATTATCCAAAAAATGACGAATTAATATATTTGCGAGATAGAAATACCTTGAAGTTATTCTGCTGCATGGATAGAGCTGTTACTACAATCTGGTTTTATGATTATTGTAAGGAAGATTGGAATAAGGCTTACTCAGAAATATTACGTTGCGCAGAAAATCCACTACCTATTACAAGTTTTGATGATGACTGGTCTTGTTCCTGGATATAATTATTCTGCATTCTCAATATGAACAAGTTTATCATTATTAGTATTCTGATATTGGTACCAAACATCAAAAGCATCTGAAATTCGACTTTTTATATCTTTAGCTATTTTAAGCCCTTGTGCGTTCCATTCATCCCAATCAGTATTTTTATCATTTAACTTGTTATACCATCGTTTAATATCATCTGCATTTAACCAGGTTAATAATGGCTGGCCAAAAATATCTGTATCAGAAAATTTTAAGTCTCTCTTCTGTATAAAAACTTTTTTCCCAGTTTCCGTTGTATAAATAAACTTGTCACCTGGTTTTATAATAATTTTATGTCTTGGCTTTTCTCGTCCTTTGGTCATAGATTCATCAGTAAAAACTTTATAGTACATATTCAAAGTATCTAAATCTAAAGGATTATAAAAATAATCATTTGTATAATTCTCTGGTCCTTTTTTGCAAATTTCCATTAACTTTTCAATGCAAGCTTTTACTTCATTTCTATATTGATTTTTATCAAACTTAATATAATCTTCACCTTCATTTATATTCCATAAGATTTCATTATCAGTTATTTGTGAAGAGAAATCAAAAAATCCAGCATCTTCCGGCCAACCGCATGAACAAGTTAATATACTTCCTTCTTCAGTAATAGATTCAAAACAAGAAATGACCAATAGATACAAGTCTACTAATTCACCACCATCACCAATATTTTCATGATTTCCTTTATACTCATCAATGAAATAAACAGATGTATCTTTGCAGCTTTCGAGAATCAATTTTTGTTGTTTGATTGTGTTAGAATCTGGCATAAAATAAACTTAATTCATTATCCCTTTAATACTCTAAAGATTCTCAATCTGAATAATCTTTATCCCATTCTTTTCTTTTTTTAGATAGTTCTTCATGAAAGATATCAGTGTATCCATTGTAACTTTCCAAAGCTTTTTCTAGGATCTGTTTATAAAGATAATCAAGACGAATATCTGCATGTACTTCGGTACTAAGTTGGGTACCAAAAGTTTCATTTACATAAGTAACAAACTGCAGCATTTCATCTTCGTCTAAAAAATGATCTAAATCTTCCATTGTGTTATCAAAGCAAAGAATAGTATGACCAAAAGTTTCAGACCAGTATCGTGTACAAAAATTATCTATTTCACTATACCAACACTTTTTATCAATCAATTCTTTATCAGCTTTCATGTATTCCTCAAATTCTTTTACAACATTTTCAGGAGCTCCTGGTAATAAATGCCAGTTATCTTCCTCGCAAACAAAAAAAGGAGAATCCATAAAATCAGGTCTTACACCTATCATATTATTTACCTCCGCTATATGAAAGTTTAAGCCAGGGAAGGAGTCGAACCTTCATCAGCTGAGTCTGTACATCTCAGTCGGCTTCCTGTAAATCATCCCGGCCAGAATGCCAGTCTTTGTTTTTCGACGGAGACCGGCAACCACGTCATTTGTTCTCTTCTCGGCGGAACTAAGGGCGTATTCATAAAGACCGTTTCCTAACCATAATCATAATAACATAAGAATATGAGTAAATCATTCAACTTAAAGTTGAAAGAAATATAACGTTTTTTGATTGACAAAATGAATTTATGATTTTATAACTAAATTAGTTCTTTAGAACTGTAAAACCTAGATGATTAAGGACTTGGCCAACCTTCTGCAAATTTATTTTGTGGTCGAACGGAAATAGCTACCGCCATCTAGGTTACTTTTTTTTTTAACATCCTTATTATACTATTTCACTTTTTCTCTCTTCTGGTGCTGTACAACAATAAGCTCGTCAAGTGGTATATTAAACAGATTTGAAAGTACAACAAGAAAATCTATTCTCGGTAATGACTTACCATTAAACCAGTTGTAAACAGAAGTATGAGAAAGTCCTCCCATTACTTTCTGGATATCATGTGCATCAAAACCTCTTTCTAACATCAATTCATGAATACGCTTACCGGTAGCTTCAGCATCAACTAATGGATATAAGAAACTATTCTCTTCCAGTTGTGTTGAATAACCATTAAATATTTCATAAATACCTTCTTCATATTCTTCATTTTCAATAATATGAAGTTCATAATCAGGAGTCTTAAATATAGTTCCTTTCCCGGATATATCAGGAGTAAACTCACAAATAGCAGACCTCTTGATTAAATCTTCAAACAACGTCTGCTCATCACTTTCCGGATAATCTTTATCAGTTGCAATATTATCAGAAATATTTTCTTCAATTGCATTCATCCATTTATCGAACGTCTTTGGATTAGAAACAATTACATTTGGATAGTTTCCAAACTTTTCAAAGAACTCTTTGCATTGTTCCATTACCTGCTCATCGTAATCCTTTTTATCATTAAAGATTCGAATCATATATTCAGCAGGCTTCTTTTTAATTTCAAGTTTTTCTTTCTTTTCTTCAGGAAACTCATATTGCAAATCGATTCTTTCTTGTTTTATCTGAGCACGAGATTTTAATTTTTCTCCGACCAGAGTTGTTATTACTTCAAATTTAAACCTTTCAATATCTGACTCATTTTGATTTATACAAACAGCCTGGTGAGCACACAAGAATATTTGAAGTTCAATTTCATCTTCTGCAAATAATTCAGCGTCTTTAGGTAGAATACTTGCTGGTATAAAAATTGGGACATAATCATCAAGCATGATTGCATCATCTTCAGAGCAATCAGGAAATCCATTCCATTTAAACATGTAAAACTTCTTTCCAAGATGCTTAAATTCTACTAAATCTTTTAGCTTGGTTTTGATTACTCTAAAAGGTTCAAGAGAATCAACACCATCATAATCTACATAACTTTCAATATAGTTTTTTAAAAGCTTCTTTTCTTTAAGATAGGTTTTAAAATCCAAATTAACAGTAATAGCAAAACCATAAACACAATAATCTAGTTCATCGTCTTCATCATCAACAAAACCTTGTTTATCAAATGGCAGAAAGCTATCAAAATATTCATAACAAGTTTCACCAATAGTTATCGAATTTCTATTCTCAGTATCTTCAAAACAAGGATAATAAATACCAAGTGTAGTTCGATTACATTCATAACAACCAGGATAAGCAGAAATAATTTTATAGTCTTTACCTTCTTTTTTGATAATTACATCTGTTGCAAGCATATCGGGAGCCCATTTAATACAGATATATTCATCATTGACTTGAAATAAATCTCCTTTTTGCAAAACTTTCAGAATATGATCTTTCAGCTGCTGCTCTGGCTTGGACATATACATTTTGAATAATTCATAATCAGTTTCAAAGCCGTCATTTATGCCATTCTTTTCAAAGTATTCAAAAATCTGTCGCTTATAAAGTCTGTGAATAATTCCATAAATAGTTTCATTCTCATAATCAGAACGAATATTCAGATTATAGTTATTATCAAGAAATTCAAAAAAAGATTTTCTCTCTTCATATGTAAAAAACAGGTTAGTAACATCTCTTTCAAGATTATCCTTTGAATAGCTGATTCCGAGTGATTCCTTTAAATTCGAGAAAAATTCTTCTGCAAGTTTTTGTAAATCATCGTTCCATTTCTGCTGGTAGTTCATTCTCTTTCTCCTTATGCTGCAAGAAGAATAATCCCCTGTGCGGGTTCTGTTTCTTCTTCATCAAAATCTTCGCCCCCATCTTCTGGTCCATTGCCAAATTGAACAACAAAAGAAGCCTCTGGTAAATCTTCTCCTTCCAGAAATTTAAGTTCAAACTTATTAGTAATAAAGCTTACAGTTCCATCATCATTAGGTCCAAAAGATTTTGGATAAATAACGTCATTCTCACCATCTTCCATTATATCATTTTTTTCTCTGGTTTCATAATCAGAATTGTTATACTCTTCAATATAGTTATCAAAGTATTCTATATCTGATTCAGGAAGATTATCAGGACGCTCAAGATTTCTAGTCTTACTTTCAATACGAAGTGGAATTAAAATTTTCCCCTCAATATCCCTTACAGCATGTTCTTCTGAATATGGATCTTCAAACTCTTTATCAGCCTCATCAAATAAGGCATCCATAGTCCTTTCTCTCATACGAATGAAATTGGGATATCTGTCATACTTCTTATAAAAATTCTGACATACATCAATAATTTTCGTTTGCCATCCACAATAACCATCAAAACTACCGGATAAAACAAAAGACATAGATACCTCCTATAATTATTCAAAACCTGTCAATTACATTCTATAACATCAAAGTGTCATGGAATGACATTCTGAAAAAATCCTGGTAACTATCAAAATCGATAATTACCAGACAAAACGGGAGCACGATTCGAAACTAAGTCGGACGCTACAATGTAAATTATAGCGTTGTTTATAGACTCAATCATTCAACTTTAAGTTGAATGACAACTCTGATTCTTCGTCTTACACTTAAATCATATTTCGGAGGTTCTATGAAAAAACTATTTTTATCAATTCTTTTCACACTTGTTGCTTTCTCTGCCTTTGCAGAAATGAAACAGTATATCTCAGATGATTATACAAAAATTGGTGTAATTGAATTTACCCCAACAGATGATGGTGGATATGCAGTATCACTAAGCGAACTGTTTACATTAATGGGAATGAAAAATCAAAATACTGTAATTTATACTTTCAAAAAATATGCAGATGCAAGTAAATTCTATACCGAACATATATCTCAATGTGATAATTTTGAAGCATTCGACAAGTTCTTCAAAGAAATCCAGGAGACCGAAAAATACAAGCAGGCAGAACTACAAAAATTTGACGACAATGGAACTTTTACACTTTTCAGGATTCTTGATTATGATGCTCCAGAAAAAAAGATTGAAGCTACTCCCGACAAGCTTGATCCGGAATATGAAACACTAACCTTAAAACAACTACAAGAACGTTGCAATGAATTAGCAAATAAAAAAGTCGCTGTATTAAATACAAAACTTATAGGAGATGATCCAATCGATAGCAAAGGCAATATTCCAACCGTTATCCGCAACATGGAAAATACAGAATCATTTATCGTAATGATTCCGCCAAAACTAAGAGACACCTTTTACCAGAATAAAAGACAATCCTTAAATTACTACGGTACATTGGTAGTAAACTCAAGTTATGATTATTACATCCTGGTTGAAAAGATAACAATGAATTAGTTTTCAACTACAAGTTGAATGATTATTCCCATTTCCGTGTTATAATATAATTGTAGTAGCCGGATTTTATATCTGGTGTGAGCTACCGTTATTTTGTGATGGTTAACTGCAGAACTAGAGCCTCTGATGTGGAGATACTCCTGCCGTTCTCCATCCTTTTTTTGGAGGAATATCATCTATGAAAACCACAAAAGAATTTCCAGCAACTCATTCAATGGGTACAGAATGGTTTATTGCAGATGCCGAAGGTAATATTGCATTATTTGATTTTGATGATGATGGTCCGGTTCCTGCAACAATTGCTGACAATGATGATTTTTGGGGTGGCCTCGATGAAATTGGTGTACCAGATAAAGATGGTATTAGTTCATTTGAATTGACAGATGAACAAGCAAATTATATGTTAAAACAATTTAAACCAATTTCAGATTTCTCTGAAGATAATGAATATGACTGTCTTGTTCAAATAAAAGATGATGAAGAATCCTTAAAAACTTTTATAAGCACTTTTAAAGATGACATTGAATGCTGTTTATCACATAAACAACGTATTTATTATGTTGGTTGTTTTTGGGATTATGATGCTACATCCGAGTTAAAGAAAAAAAGAATTGTTGTAGTAAAAGATATATGTACCGGCTTTCTTCAGGAATACTTCGATTCAGATTGTTTATCAGATAAGTCAGTTTTCCCATTTTATTGTTATAAGCAAGACTATAATATTATTCTTCAAAGATCTGCTGAACCAAAATATCCGCTTAAAGAAAATCAAATACCAGAAGAAAACAGAAATAAATTAATTCATATACCAGCAAAGTTCTCTGATTGTATGGAACTTAAAATTGCTAAATATATTTTATGTAAAGATTATTATGGTAATTATGTAGATGGAGACGGAAAAACTACAATTACGCCTCCTGTAGAGGATAAATAATGCTTGATCGAATATCCATAGACCTAAGTAATTACTGTTCAAAGCAATGTGACTTCTGCTATAACCATTCTACAAAAGAAGGCAACGTTCTTTGGACAGTAGAAGAATTAATTCCATTTGTTCTCGATTTACATAAGCATGGTATTGATGCAGTTTCCTTTGGTGGAGGTGAACCTTTTGAATATGATGGGATATTTGAATTGATTTCCGGCTTAATGACAGAGATGTATGTATCAGTAACTTCAAATGGCTTACCTCTGGAAAAAGAAGAAACCTTTTCAAAACTTCTTCAAAACAAACCGGATAAAGTTCATCTTACAATTCATCATCCCGAAAACAAAGCAGAAGTCGAGCGAGTAATAAAAATGGTAAAAAAAATAGCTGCAGCAGAAATAAAATCTGGAGTTAATCTGCTTGTTTCAGATTTTAATCTTGAGCAAGCAAAACAAGTTTATTCAGCCTTACTCGCAAATGAAATTACTTCAGATAGAATAATCCTTATTCCACGCCGCTTCACTTGTGAGCCTACTGCAAAACAATTATCAGAAATTGCTTGCGGTAAACCTTTTCAATCTCCATCTTGTCTGACTGGTTGTAAACAGCCAACAGAGTTTTGTTCAGTTTCCTGGGATAAAAAAGTAAACTGGTGCAGCTACGCCACTGGAAAACAAACAATAAAAGAACTCTCTTACAATGGCTTAATGGAAGCCTTAAATAAAGTTCAGTTTGGATGCTGCAAAAATTAAACTACAAGTTGAATGACTTATTAGAAGTTATATTTTATATTAATAAATGCGGAGACTTTCCATGATGTATTCTGAATACTAAACTGGAGGTTTCCGCCTCTTTGTACCTTCAAGAGCAGAAATCCCTTAAGAAAGGAAACATACCGCCTCTGGCGTTAATGATCGTATCGTGGGGTGGCGGTCCACGGAAGGTACTTTTTTTACATCAATTTCTTCATTTCATCAAGATCAGGTAAAACTTCCTGCATCTTCTTAGGCATTTCAGAGATTGATTTATAAGTCGTTACTCCCATCGGCTTATCATAATCTTGAATTACGTATTCGGCAAACTCTTTGTTCATACTCTTGCAAAGTACAATACCTATAGTCGGATTTTCATGAGGCTTTCTCACTTTATCATCAATAATACGCAGATAAGCACTTAGTTGTCCTAAATAAGCAGGTTTAAAATCACCACGTTTTAACTCTACCGCAACAAGGCAATTTAATTCACGATTAAAGAAAAGCAAGTCCGAAAAGAATTCTTCATTAAAAGCCTCTAAATGATATTGATCTCCAACAAATGCGAAGTCCTTACCAAAGGCCATAATAAAATTCTTCACATTATGAATAATTGCGTTTTCAACGACCGCTTCATCAACATCTGCAGAATCTCTTTCCCCTATTTCTTCAACATTAATAAAATCCAGTAGGTACTCATCCTTGAACATTTCAACTGCTTTTCGTGCCAGGTTCGCAGAAACCATTGTACGTTCAAAATTATTAGGGAGCTCCTTTTGATGTTTATATGCATTCTGTTTAATTAAGATTTCAAGAGTATCTACAGCCAAGTGTTCTTCTGAGACACGATGAATATAATAATAACGTTCTTTTAAGTTCTTAACCTTGCTGAAAATTGCAATATGATGAGTAAACGGGACTTTGAAAAAATCTTCAACAGGAAAGTCTGAAAGATTGATTCCAGAAAGCTTCAAATCGTTAATTATGATTACCGATTTTTGTGAATTCTTTAATTCGTCCGTTGTAACTGACGAATTACTATTATCTGTCAATTCGACCGTCGTAACGGACGAATTTGAATCTTCTAAGAAACTCCAGCTTTCATAGAAAAGTCTCATCTTTTTCAAGCTTGTTGCTGAAAATCCACGTAATCCAGGAAGCTCTTTTCTCAACTGTGAGCTTATAGTTTCAAGAACGCTAGTTCCCCAAGTTTTCTTACCTTTCTTAGAAGAAAGATATCGTCCAATCCCATAATAAAGAATAAGCTGAACACGAGTTACATCTTTCGCAGCCTGATACTGAGATTGTAAAATTGCTGTTTTTATTGCTTCAATGGCTGTGGTTAGTTCTTGTTCCATAGAGAGCTCCTTCATCTAATCTCTAATAGTTCTAGAAGTTTATCTAATAATGGCTTAAATCCTTCAAAATCAGATTTTTTAAAATTTATAAATTCAGAAGCTAATTCCTTTTTTATACCTTCTCCTAATTTTGGTAATCTTGTAACAGGATGAGATAATTGTGAAATTCTGTTAATAATGCTTTCAAGTAAATCATTAGAAAAATAATCTTCAATCATAAAATCGCCTTCCGATATTTCTTGTGAATATGGAAGAAATACAGCTCTTATATTTTTATCATCAGCTACAAAATCATTGAAATGGACAATTGTTTCATCATCTTGCGATTTTTCGGATATACTAGCCATTCCTTTCTTTCCACCGTCATCACGGTCAAAAAAGAAAATAACTTTTTTTGTTTCTGTTATAGTTCTTATATTTTTTAAGAAATCTTTTGCATTCCCCGTGCCATTAAAACACAAAATATCTACATCGATTTTTTCATATTTTGGTTCTTCATCTTTTAATAATTCTATTGCTCTTTTTACAAAATCTACATCAGATTTTCCTTCAAACAAAACTAAAGGCTTTTCAGAATTTAAGAAAACTCCAGCTTTCATTATATTCCACTCATTTGAAGCTAATTTTCTAATCAAATCTAATTTTTCAGTTTCTATTCTTTCAACATTTCCTTGTTTTGATTCTAGATAAATCAATTCATTTTTCGCTGCAAGCTTTGCAATAATTGGAGAATGAGTTGTCATTATAACATCCCGATTAGGAGTATTTCTTAATAAGTCATATAGTTTTCTTTTTCGTTCTTCATGAATGTTTGCATCAGGCTCATCTAAGAGAAGTATAGAATTTTCATCTGCAACAAACTCTAAAATAGTTTTTATGAGTATTAGTTTTTTTTCTCCCTCACTAAAAAACTGAACAGCTTCTCCATTTTCAAGAATAATATGAATACCAGAAATTAGTTTAAGATCCTTTGGCATAAATGCCAACATCAACATATTAAATACTTCTCCTGGTTCTGCATCAAAATCACTATCTGAATTACTTATTAACTTTCTTAGTTCATTAAGAGAATATGGACATACATATTTTCCTTCTGGATTTATTTTCTCAACAAAAGCTTTTAAAATAGAGTTCCTATTTTTATCATAGTTTTCATATGAATAATCAATTTCTATAAAATTTATATCGGAATCATCATGTATCCCAAGTTCACTACCAAGAAATGAATTTACATCAGAAAAGTCATTTCTGAATAATAGTAATGTAAGAAGAGATATATTCCACAAATATTTATTTACATAATACATCCCCATTTTTCCGGAAAAACCTGTTTTATATACAGATGTCAAATATTCATAATACCTTTGCCAGTAAAAATTCTCCCACAAACGCAAATCCTCACCACTATACAGGGCGATTACATTGCTTGGCAAATTATGAATTATATCCCCATTAGGGATTTTCATTTCATCATAATGATATATTCTTTTTCCATTCTTTTTTTCTAATTTATAGTTTTTCCCATCAAGCTCATAGTCCAGCGTATAATCGGAATCTAATACATCAGATACACCTCTGTACGCTTCTGCAAAAATGCCACTTATTGCTTCAAGAACATTACTTTTACCACTTCCATTATTACCGATTAGAATAGAAAGATGATTCCCTTCCCCAAAATCGAGAGAGAAATCTTTGAGGTTTTTATAATTATCTATCCATAAATTTTTTAACTGCATTTAAAAATCCTCAAGCGAAATACTGTGCTCTTGCAAAATTAGAGTTAGTTGTTTTCGATACTCCAATTTATCTGTTCTGACTAATGTCATATTATGATTTTGAATTGCCTTTAATGCCATATAAGGAATAGACATGGTTGCATGTAATAATTCCAGAGTTTCATTCTGCATACGGCCATGTCGTAGATGATGTAAAAAAGGTAGATTATCGGTGCTTTTATCAGATGTTACCGCATTGATAAATTGATAGTCTTTTGAATAAGAGGCTCTAATAGGCTGCTTATTAAGAACTTCCTCATTAATTTTTGCAAAAAAAGATTTAAGTGTTTTATCTGCATCTAATATTTGTGATAATATTTCTATAGGAATTTGTTTTAAATACTGTGAAGGAATACTTATATTTGAAGCATTTAAGCTTGTATAATAATAATTGTGCAAATAAATCAGAATTAAATTTAAAGATGATAATTGTGTATCAAACATATCAAAATATAAATTTATCGTTACATTATTAAACTGCAATGAATATTTTACACATGCTGATTTGCTATGTTTCGCAGCTATGAGTAAATTATAATCCGATTTTAATTTTTCAAGCATGTTCATTCAAAAACACTTCCTTCAAATTCTTTTTTTGCTTGTTCGCGTAAATCTTTTGCCTTTTCATTTAAATCTTTTACTTGTTTCTTTATTTGATTTATATGTGAGACAATTTTATTCTGAATAGGCAGTGGAGGAAGAGGGAAAATCAAATCTTTTAGTTCTTCAGCATTGACATTTGCTTGTCCTGTAATTTGTCTGCTTATTGAGTTTATTTGATCACGTATAATTTGTGAACCAAAAAGGTAGTTTATATAATGCACATTTGCCTTTGTCGAATCAATTACGACACGAATTAAATATGATGCAAAAACATAATCACCATCATATTCAAAGACAGCTGTTTTTCCCACAAGTTCCTTGCTATTCGTTCTGTTGAATAATAAATCTCCTTTGTTTAATTTATATGTAGTCAAGTCTTTTTGGGATAGATTAAGATATTTTAAATCATTGATATTAAATTCTCCATCTTGGATATTATTCATACGCAAAACAGGTGTATTATTTGAATTTTTATCTGCTTTACTTGATGAGCCATATTGGCATGACAAAATAATATTACGAGTATTTATAATAGGATATTTGCTTGTAAAAATATAATCAACTGAATGTTTGCCTAAGATATAATCGACATCCCATCGAGAACATTTTGAATACTTTACAAAAGTCAAAACCGAATGATTTTTTTCAGACTTTGCTCCAACTGTTATTCCAAGTAAGTTTATAAGTTCATTACTAATATTTTGACTTAATTCTTCTGCTTTGCTTTCAAGTTTGTTTGCTTGTGCAATAATTTCTTGATATTTTTGTAAAATCGAGTTCTGTTCTGTAATTGTTGGAACAGGAACTGCAATTTTACAAAGATTTTCAAAAGATAATGTCTGCCGAACTGAACCAGTAGTATTATCTCGTATCAGCTGATTAAATCTTGGTGTATGCATTAACAAATAAAGATAATCAGCCAAAAGCTTTTCTTTTGTACTAAACACCACATAAGCATTACTTATGTAATCATTTTTAAGGGATGCCTTTTTTATCCCGATTGAACCGACATTAACACGATATGGATTATAAGCAATAAAATCATTCTTAACGATTTTATAAGGTTGCTTTATGTTACTTCCCATTTCAGTATAAGCATCAAACATTCCAACTTCATTGGAAACACCTAAAATTCCAAAGACCTCCTTTGGAAATTTTGACAGTTTTTTCTTTTCTGTTTCTTCATTTAATAATTCTGACAGAAATAATACTGGATATGAGGATTGTATTTGCTTTATAAAGAATCGTTTTACATCCCATTTAGAAAAATCCTTAAATGGAACTGTTCTTAATATAGAAGATTGCTCTACCATGACAAAACTTCCTCATCTTTATTAAAAGTTCTGATGATAGAACCATCTGTTCCAACATTATATTTATATAAAACTGAATAATCATGATATTGCCAGAGTTTAGCTTTATCATTATAAGCTGTAAATTCTTCTACAAGCTTAGGTAGTTCATTATTTTCAGAAACAGCTCCGGTTGTAGTAATTCCTGCATCATTAACCATTGCAATTGGAATTTCATAATCAAATAATTCTTTTGTTCTAGGTTTAGCTTCTTCAATAATCTGCTGTTCAATTAGGTTTAACAACTTGTTAATTTCTTTTACTCGAGCTTTATCTTCGCGCTTTTTGGAATCAATAAGTTTTTCTTTTTCTGCATTCAGTTTATCAATTTTCGAAAGCTTTTCAGTGCGTTTTTCATTCTGTGCCTGCGCTACACAATCAGCATATTTCTGTTCTTCTTCTTCAGTAAATCGCTTAAAGAATACAAGACTTGGTTTTACGGTAGCTCCAGCTGCAATAAAGACATCTTGCGGAATAGAACAAATTAAAATTATTTTTGCACGCCCTTCAAAATATTCCCGAATTTTTGCTAGATTTGAGGTATTCAGTACGCCTTCCGGTAATACCATACCCATACGGCCGCCTTTTTTAAGCAAACGAAGACATCTTTCCATAAAGAGAACTTCGGTAAGTCCACTCATTTTTCCAGTATCATATAAATCAAGAATTGAGTTTCCTATATTGTCATTTACTTGTTTTAAGGCTTTTGTATATTCTTCTCCGTAACGTTTAGTATATTTTGCAATGAGTTTTTCATCTGTAAAACGGTCAGCTTCAGAAATCTTAAGAGATTTATCAACACGAGAACCAAACGGCGGATTTGTAAGAATCACATCAAAGCGTTCCTCAAAAATGCCGTTAACATTCAAAAGACCATCATGATGATGAACTCCACCGTGTCCATCACCATGCATAATCATATTCATTTTAGATGTACGAGCCATACGTGGATTTGCATCAGTTCCATAAATACAATTATGAGAAAGAGAATACATTCGGCTTTCTGGGATCTTCTTATCTTTATCGCCGGCTTGCTGAGTATCTAATTCTTTGTTGATAATTTGTTGCATCTCATCAATGTGCTTATTGATTTCTAACTGTTCTTTTTCAGATTTAGAATCGTAATCTTTACCTTCAAGTTGTTTTCGTAATCCAGACTTTATATCTTTTATATCACGCTCAATCTTTTCTCGGACATATTCAAACGCCTTAATTAAAAATCCACCAGAACCACAAGTAGGATCGCAAATAACTTCTCCTTCCTGCGGATCAAGAATATTGACCATAAATTCAACAATAGTTCGTGGTGTAAAAAATTGTCCTAATTCACCTCGGAAAGTTGTTCCCAAAAACTGTTCAAAAGCGATTCCTTTTACATCATCTTGAGTATCAGAAAGGTTGTAAACTTGTAAAATCTTAATAATTTGCTCAAAACTATTTTCTCGAATTTTTATAGTTTCATTTTCATCAAATAATTTATCATCTTGATAAGCTCGTTTTGTGTCATCGAATTTTACCTGCATAAAAGGTTTAGGTGTTTCTATGTGATGGTTCTTATTATATTCGTTTTCAATTTGTTTCTGCTTTTGATATTCTTCAAGCGTGAAAACCTGTGAACCTTTTGCCCCCCGCTCAAAATTAATTTTCATGAAAAGGATTTTACTTATTTCATCAAATGCAGCTTCTGGTGAAAGTTTATCATTATTACGTATAATATTATGACATTTGCGAAGTGTTGTGGTAAATTCTTCATAAGAAAATTTTTTTGTTTGTTTTTTTGCTTCTTCTATTTTCTTTTCATCATTTATATCGGAATAGTAAGGAATAGCAATAATTTGAACAAAAGCATCATTTTTATTCGGAACCTTTTCTAGATTAACTGCATAACAATTTGTTTCCTTTGAGTTATGTAAAATCAAGAACTGAGCTCTTAGTTTCGCAGCATACTCTGTTCCCTGATAAAAATCTTCAAGTCGAATCTTTACAGTCTCAGCCTTGCATTCAATAACAATAAAAGCATTGTAATTTTGTTCTTTTTCATCTTTTGACTTAAAAATAACTATATCTGCACGGGTTGAACGCACACCTCTTCCCTCATAATCAGTGCGATATTCTTCAACCATATTTTCAATAGGATATCCATATTTGTTTACAAGTTCTACTACAAGTTTTTGCCTAACTTCTTCTTCAGGAGTCTTTACAAGCCATTCTTTTCTAATATGAGAATATATTTTTCCCTTTTCTTCTTGAACTGTTAATTTTTCCATATTTATTTCCTATATTCCATATACTTTGGAACTTGTTATTCCAGTTTTTCTGCTATAAAATTTTGAACTATCAAAAACAAAATGTTCTTTACATTCAGGACAATACATTTGTCCAATATGATTATTACAATCACATTGAATAAGTATTTTTTTTACATCCCAACAATGTGAACAATAAAAAATCTGTTGTTCATCACCTTTTAATGTCAAATAAGGTTCTTTATGTCGTTCAATTTTATTTGAAAAATCTTGTTGTTCTTTTAGTGTTTTATTTTCCGCAGTCAATTCTGAGATTTTACTTTGCATATCTAATGCCTGAGCACTTAAATCCAGCAATTGTTTATAAAGTTCTATATTATCAGCTTTTTGAACAAGTGCTGCGACATCTTTTATACCTTCATATAAGCCCATCTTCTTTCTTCCTTAAATTGTATTATATCAAAAAGAAAACGAAATAGATAGTTTTAAATTCGCAAGTAAAAAAAGCTTCCAACTCTCTCCGATGTCCTAATTTCTAGCGTTTTGAATATTTCAAGTTTTCTGCAACATCACATCTCCCATTCTTTTCGAATACTAAGGCCAAGCCACCAGCGATTGCCGTTGCTTGCAAGCTGGCGGAAACCCTTTTCTAACATCTGTGAAGAAAGTCGCCTGTGACTCATCACCATTTCACCGTTTTTTTCGCACCATTTTGTATAAGTATTGTAAAGATGCGAGTTTAAAAGTCGTGTTTTCTGACTTGCATCAACTTCAAGGCATTCAACAACAAAGCTTCCTACACTATCCATATAAAAACGATATTCTTCATTTGCTTCACGGACTACTGCAGGCTCAAGCAATCCCTCTTTTTCCCATAAACGGAAACCTTCCAACAGCCAATTCAAAATGCCGGAATTTTCTGCCATTAATTTTTCCATAAGGTTTTTATCACGTTTTTCTGGGGGAATTGTAACTGTAAATGGAATCATCTTTATCCTTCGCCAAATTCCGTTATCTCCACCAGTAATTTTCGGTTTATGATTTGTAGCCATAAAAATTTTGAATGTTGGCCAAAAGCTAAAATATTCTCCATACAAGAATCTTGCAGTAATCTGATCACCGCCTGTAATTTGTTTTATAAGGCTTTCACTCAATGGTTTATTCTGCTCAACCTCGCTTGTAGTAACAAGTCTTGCATTCTTTAATCGGGCAAGGTCATTTGATTGCTCTGAAGTTTTTTTCATAAAGGTTTCTGTTCTAGCTGTGCTTGCATAATCTCCAAATAAATTTTGCATAACATTAAGGAATGTAGATTTGCCATTTGCACCTGTTCCCCAAAGAATAAACATACACTGTTCACTCACATCACCAGAAAGAGAATAACCCATTGCTTTCTGTACGAAACGAATCAAATCTAAATCATTGTTAAAAATCTGCATCAAGAATTTATCCCAGGTTGGACATTTTGCATTCTTGTCATAAACAAACAAACTTTTTTTAGTAATAAGCTGTTTCTGATCCGGTTTATTTATTCTTCGAGTCTTAAGATTAAGCGTCTTACCTTCAACATTGAAAAGATATGTATTATTATCAAGATCTTCATCAACAACCTTAATATCTCTTGTAATCTTTAGAAGATTTATTAATGACTGCAAACGACGGTAACTTTCGCTTTTTATAAGATGCCTTTCAAAAGCTACTTGTAAACGCAAATCATTGATCACCCTTAAGCCTCTATACATTTTATGAATAAAATTAATAACCAAATCTTCAACATAACCAGCTTTGTCTACTTCCCAACAAGTTCCATTCCAAAGTAAGAATTTCTTCCAGCTGATACAATACCTTATTCTGTCAATATACGCTTTGACAAAATAATCACAATTTGTGATATCCGTAAATTGCATTTCACCGGAAACAAATTTATTTGTTCGAAGATCTCGGCATAAATTTTCAATTGCCAACATTTCACTTTTAGTTAATTCTGATTCGCATTTTTCTTTTTCCATTCTTCCTCCACCTGGTTAAAGTCAATAAACAGATTTCTTGAACAGCACAAAAGGCGCTTCTGGATTTTACCTTCTGCGCCGTCAAGATTTCTGTTTTCAAAGACTACCGCGATGTAGGTATTTATCACGGCAGCCCGCTTAGTTTTTTTCTTCATCCCCTCCTTTTATTTTTTTGTTTCTCCGACTTTTTCTGTTTTTCGCTGGACATAGTGCTCGCAAAATATTTTTGTAAGCTTTACGGGAACTCTGTCTTTTAAACTGATTGTCACTGTGATGTCTCCAAACTTTTTTATTGCAGCAATATTTTTTATGTATTCATCAGCCTCATCTAAAACTTTTTGAATCGTAACTCCCAATTTTTGTCCTCCAGAATTACTTCACTTCACATACCATTGAACCAAGCCAGTTGAATAAATCAATTTTGCGAAAAAGAATACGTCTACCATAATTAATGTGCGGAATCTTTTTCTCTTTTGCCAGCTTGTACAAATACGGTTTACTGAATTTAAGATAAGCCGCAGCTTCATCCATGTTCAGTACATCCAGTTCCATTTTTTCTTCTGCCATAAAGCCTCCTTGTGCAGTATTATAAATCCACATACATATACCCAAAGGTAAATAATTCTTTACCTTTGGTACATCTTTGAATTCTTTTGATTGAATTATAACTTCAAAGCTGATTTCCTATGGGGAAATTATTGTTTCGTTTTGGGAAATAATTGTTACCGATTGGGAAACATTTAAGCGATTTCCAGAATCTTCCAGCCCTGAGCAAGAACTTCTTTAACGTTATTCAATTTCATCTGAGTTTCATGTGCGGAATAAAGTCTTGTCATTTCTTCAGTTCTGTGGCCGAGAATTTTCATGGCTATTTCGAGCGAAGTCCTTTGAGCAATCTGAGTTGCACAATAATGGCGGAGGCTGTGAAATACAATATTGCGCTCTTTACGCTGTTCTTCGCTGATTCCAATTTTCTGCATGGCAAGATAAAAATCTTCGTTAAAGCTGCTTGGCCAGATTGGCTGTTCAGGAACCTTAGAAGACCAGAACACAAAGCTTGTATCGGAATACAATGGATTTCTATGGGCATTATTTAACAGTTCAACAGCGATACTATGTTCAATCGGAATAGTTCTGTCATCACCATTTTTTGTAGATTTTAATTTATCAACATCATTCCAGCTGTGACGGATGTAAAGCAAATCTCCAACCACATCTACATCACAAACCTGCAGCCCGCTGATTTCTCCGGCACGAAGACCAAATAAAGCCGCAACCTTAAAAGCAAGCTTATAAACAGAGTCAGCCCAATCCCAATCTAAAGCCATAAGCTGCTTCATTTCCGTTTCGGTTGGAATACCACGCTTACGAGCCTGAACACGAAATCTTTCTACCCCGATAAAAGGATTAGATTTTAAGAGACCTTCTTTTACCGGAAAATCAAAAGCCATGCTTCCCGTTGTCATTGCCTTATTAACAGTATCTGCAGCAAGTCTCCGATCACGGCGTAACGAAAGCAAAAACTCATCTAATTCTCGGGTAGTCAAACTTTGGATTGTCCGCTCTTCATCAAAATATGCTGACCAATAGCGTCGTACAATACCATATTTTTCCCTACAGTTTCTCTGATTAATTTCAAAGCCTCGGAGCTTCCTACGTTTTACATATTCAGAATTATCATAATCCCAGAATTTGAAAAGGTAATCGATAAGCTTTATTTCTTCTCCTGGCTCTGTCATCACATTTTCAACAGCTGGGGATTCAACAGCAACAGCCTTATCATCAGACAGACAAAGAGTTTGAGGGATATTCGAAAAGCGTGAAAAAATCAGTTTGGAAAGTTCCAGTGCCTCAGAAGGAGACAATCGAGCAACAACAGCTTCCAGATTCAAGGTAGATTCTTTACAAGACAAAGTCCTTTCCGAACTGCGTCCAGCCGGAATTCCATTACGAAGCCATTCATCTGCAATAAGAGTTGCCTTTTGACGATTCTTGGTATGAGTACTTTTGGCTTTGCCAAGCACACCCGTAACAGGATCTGGAAAACGAACACGAAAATACCCGTGCTGATTCTTAGAAAGATAGAACGCCTGCATAAAACCTCCTTCAGAGCACTATCAATCGCACTGAAATAAGGGTATTACCATCGTTGGTACCATGTTTGGTGCCATCACGGCACATATTCACCCTAAAAGTTTTAGCTTCCGTTCCACCTAAGGAGGGATAACTAAAGAATTTTTCGCCTTTAATGCATCTAAATCCTTATAAAATAACGATTTAAATAAAAAAAAGACCTCTGGAGTCCAGAAGTCTTCAATGTGAGCTACACTGGATTCGAACCAGTGACCCACGCCTTAAAAGGGCGCAATGACAAAGCACTTGTCATTATGAGCGCAATGACGACATCCATACCATTGCTAAATCCGGCCACATTGCAACATCACGGAACTTCGCTGCCATTTCTGCTGGAGTCTCTGGAGGTGTCGGTGGCTTTGGTGCGTCCTCTGCAAACTGAGCCTCTAATTCTTTTCGGCGCTGATCACTTACATTTACGCCCTTGCCTTCTTTTACAGCCTTTACTGCGCGATCTACCTGTTCCATTGTATAT
Source organism: Treponema sp. (assembly GCA_017963165.1). The sequence continues at coordinate 8,281 of JAGCTZ010000066.1, read as the reverse complement.
GGCTCGCCAAAGTTGCCTTTGAAAAAATCTTCGGTAGCAACGCTCAAACCGTGGAAGCCTGTCGGGAAAACGTAGTGTGCAAAAGGAACACCTTTTTCTTTAAGTGCGCGAGCAAACAGATAGCTGTTTTCTACAGGCACAAGGTTATCTGTTGCTGTCTGCCAGATAAAGCATGGAGGTGTATCCGGTTTTACATTTTTTTCAAGTGAAAAATAGTCCAGTTCTTCCTGCGACGCGTTCTGCCCAACCAAAGCCCATACAGAATAAATATGTGTAAACTCGCCTGTTGTAATTACGGGATAATTAAGGATTACTCCATCAGGGCGGCAGGAAATATCCTTGTATTTTGGATTTGCATCCGGAACATCATCAAAGTGAACTGCAAGAGAACCGCAGACATGAGCACCGGCAGAACCACCATTTATAATAAGTTTATTTGAAAGAGAATATTCTGAAGCACGACTGCGAACAAAACGAACAGCTCGAGCAACATCATTGAGCGGCTGCTTTTTGAGAGGCACAGACATTGTAATATCTGTAGTATAGGTTAAAACAAAAGCATTCATTCCGCGTTCATAAAAGGTTTTGGCAACAATTTCTGCTTCGGGAGGAACGCACATACAGTAGCCGCCACCAGGAACAATAATAATGCCGTCACGAGCAGCTGTATCTTCGTCGTGCAGATAGCCGTGAATATTTGGTTCAAAACCATAAGCAGCGGCGTAGTTGTATTCACCCGGCTCCCAGATTTTCTCTACAAATGTTTTCATAATTGGACATCTCCCTGTCTTAAAAGTTTTATTTCTCCTTCCGTGATACTCACTATTGTCGAAGGCTTTGCGCCTTTTTTATTTCCGTCTGTTACAATGAGGTCTACTTCGTTGCCAAACTCTTTAATTATGTCAACCTGTTCATCAAGAACGGGCTGCCCTGAACGATTTACGCTTGTGCTGTAGATTGGAGCTCCGCAAAGTGCAATTATGCGCCTGAGCCATTCATCTCCAGGACAGCGAAAAGCTGTTGTTCCTCCGCGATTATCGTTAACTATAATAGTTAGTGCGCCTGGCCACTTTTGCAGGAGGTTTGCCGGTACTGTGTCGCTGGTATATTTTGACAGATCTTCTGGGCAGGCAATAAGTTGAATCATAGGTTTTGTTTCTGCGCGGCCTTTGATGGCACGGATTCGTTCCGCGGTGTTAAGGGCAGGGACCGCAATGCCACTAAATCCATACACCGTATCCGTAGGAATAATCACAACCCCGCCTGCTTTTAGAACTTCTGCGGTACGGTTGGCTGAATCGACATCACGTTTAGTAATGATATGAGAAGACTTCTGCTCATTTTCTGCGAACTTCATATATGGGTTTTCCCTAGCTTTTTCCTGAGATACAAGCTGCCAGGTTTTTCCATCATATTTATAAATTGTTTCTTCGCAGTTACCTTTTAGACCGTTTCCCCAATAGTTTTCTACACTACGGCCTTCAAGATTACACATAAGTGCTGCAAGAATTGCTCCGTGTGCTACAATCATAATCCTGGCACCAGGATTTTTTTCATATAAAGGCTCAAGAACCGTATGAACAAATTTTCCTGTACGTTCAATTCCAGATTCAAAGGTTTCGCCACCTTTTGGTGGAACATAGCGCCCCGGTTCCTTAAAAAAGTATTTACGAGGCTCATCAGTATTCATCCACTGATCAAATGGCAGGCCTTCAAATTCACCAAAGCTCAATTCTGTGAGAAGAGGTTCTTTAACAGGATCGTTCAGAGAGCACATGTCGCGCGGTTCCTGAGCTTGTCGAAGGGCCCCCGAAGTTTCCGCTACGATACATGCTGTTTCATACGCTCTGGATAAAGGAGAAGAATAAACTGCATCAAAGTGAATACCGGCCAGACGTTTTCCAAGTGCAAAGGCCGCATCTCTTCCTTCCTGATTAAGGGGAATATCCTGTGCTCCCTGAAAACGATACTCCTTGTTCCAGTCTGTTTTTCCGTGACGAATTATGTATACTTCCATATATTATACCTCTACCCTTGCACCGCAAAGGCATGCTTCCTAAAATCTTAATCTTCTGAGATATGTAATTCTGCTTACAACAAAATTTGTAATTTCGTGTGTCGGATAAACTTCGAATCTTACAACAGCATCACCGGTCTGTTTTGTAATTCCTAAAGTACGGCCAACTACCTTAAAATATTCATTTTCTTTATCAAATTGTGGAAGCGTAAGCTCCATCATATCATTTTCTTTCAAACCTGCTTCAAACAAATGAAGTTTACCGCCAAAATCCATTCCATCGGCTTCCAGAATCTCTGAACGGACAGAAGTAACGGCAAGCTGCTCTTTTGAAAGAATGAGTCTGTTATGAATTCTATTTTCCAGACATTCACGTTGATTTTTTGTAAGGTCTAACTTTTTAAGTTCCTGTTTAAGGGTACTGAGCAGATGTCCGGCAGCAGCAAAGTTGATTGTCTGATGTCCTTCGACATGCTCAGGAACCGCAGATACATTCTCAGGAACTGCAAGAGCATATGGGGTCCCTGAGCCTGTCGAAGGGCTACGCAGCATTGGAAACGGAAGCTTTTCACCAGGTATAAAGGAATCCTTTACCTTGCCCATAAAATCAAGGCCACTAACATCAACAAAAGCCGAAATATCTGCATCAATAGGAATATTCAAAAGATAAATACCTTCGGCAAGCTTTTCCTTAATATATCGTTTGATATTCGGGGCATTTTCTACAAAGCTTATATTATTTTTTGCAACCTTAAGCACATAGCCCTTGTAAAGCATTGCAGAACTGTAAGAATCAAACCATTCAGAAATACAAACTTTAAGATTTTGCGGGAGTTCATAACTTGTATATTTTTCAAGTTCCTCACAAAGCTTGTCTACAGACCAGCCTCTGTCAAAAGCTGCAGAAACAGATTGACGTGTAATTTCATATTCTGTTACTACGCCATAGTTTTTTACTTCAAGAAATTCTGTCAAAGGCAAAAGTTTTTTCAGCGGTAAACCAGGCATAAGGCTCACTGTAAAGGTCGAGTCAATATTCAAAACATTATTAACAGGTACAGAACCAAAAGGTCCTTTTACAGCTCTACTGCAGATATATATTTCGTGACCAGCGTTATCCCATCCGGTCTTCTGCAGCAGCCCAAGTTGAATTGCAGAATCAAGCATTCGTTCAATCATAGAACCTGCCTGTTCCGGATTCATCAAAAGAACAGAAGCCTCTTCCTGTCTGGCTGCCTCTAACATACGACTGAATCGTGATTTTGAAGAAGCCTTTCCATCATCCGAAGAATTTTGTGTCCCTGCCAGAAATCCTAGCTTTACAAGACTTGCAAGTGTAAATCCCTGCTCCGGAATAGAACAGAAAGTATCGAGCAAAAGCTGTGCTTCTTTCTTTAAGCCTTCGCGACTGAATCTTGAACAGGAAGCAGCACATAAAAGTGCAAATTGATGTGATTGTGGAAGCTCAGCAAAAAGTACAAAACGTTCATTATCAATTATGTAAGATTTTTCCCCTTCTCGCACAAGATTAAGATTTATAAAAGCCGTAAGTACAAGCTGCATTATTTTTTCTTTTCCCGGAAAAACAGCCTGAATACGGCTCAGCGTATTTTTTTTCATTACGCCATCGGCTTTGCAGGAACAGCCTTTTGTATTTATAAAGGAAATAAAAGCGGCAAGCATATCAGGCGAAAGACTAAATACATCATCAATGTTAGCTTTTTCTAACACAGCCGGACTTATGATATTTGAAAGCTGAATATAAGGTTCGAGCTTATCCCACAGAAGCGGATTTATACGTAAGTATTTTTTCGAAGAATATGCATCCTGCTGTTCAAAAACAAGAAGCCGCGAAATCAAATTTGAAAGCTCTGTAAAAATGTCGGCCATCGAATATTCCTGAGCAAAAAACTCTATAAGAGTTTCCTGCGTAGCATTCGGAATAAATGCAAGTGCCGTAAGAATTTTTATATCATATTCATCGAGCAGTGTAATCATGCTGGTAGAGTTTGCTTCATTTTTTACAAAGCCTGCAAGCTGTTCTATAAGCCTCTGCTTGTTATACGGAGTTTTTATTTCACCCAGATAAAGCCGCATTATTTCAAAAAAGCGGCTGTCAGGAAGAGCAGAAATACAGTTTGTCCAGGTTTCAACAGAGGTCTGGCATTTCATTATAAAGTTTCTCCTCCGTCGCTAAGTTCTCCATAGCGGACAATCCTATAAGAGTAACCCTGCTCGGCAAGAAACTTCTGTCTGTTAGAGCTGAATTCCTCTTCTACAGTATTTCGTGTAATCAATGTAAAAAAGCGTGATGTCCGTTCTTTTGGCCTAAGAATTCTTCCAAGCCGCTGAGCTTCTTCCTGACGACTGCCAAAGGTTCCGCTTACCTGAATCGCAAGAGAAGCATCCGGTAAATCAATTGCAAAATTTGCAACCTTAGAAACAACAAGAACTCTTATATTGCCTTTTCTAAATTCGCCGTAGATTCTATCGCGCTCTGCAGTTGGAGTTTTTCCAGTTATGATTGGTGCCTTGAGCAGCTGTGCTATCTGATCTAACTGGTCAAGATACTGCCCTATTACAAGAATTTTATCTTCCGGATATTTATTGATTATCTGACTTACAACAGCAAGTTTGTCAGGATTCTGACTTGCAATTTTATGCTTTTCGCGCGCCCCTGCAACTGCATATTCAATTTCGGCGCTCATCGGTAAGTCTATCCTAACTTCTACACATTCGGCACTGGCAATCCAGTTATCACGCTCAAGTTCTTTCCATGGGACATCATAACGCTTTGGTCCGACAAGGCTGAATACATAACCTTCGCAGCCATCTTCGCGGACAAGCGTTGCAGTAAGGCCAACACGACGCACAGCCTGAAGCTCTGCTACAACACGGAAAACAGGAGCCGGAAGCATATGGACTTCATCATAAATAATTAAGCCCCATGGTCGTTCATGAAAAAGTGAAAAATGCGGGAACGGCCCTTCTTTATCAGGACGCCAGGTAAGCACCTGATACGTTGCAACAGTAACAGGTTTTATATCTTTGTTTTCTCCGGTATATTCTGCAATGTCATCGCGGGTTAAGTTAGTTTTATCTAACAGCTCGTCAATCCACTGATGAACTGCACTTATATTTGTAGTGATAATCAATGTACTTGTCTTGAGCATGTCCATAATCTGCATGCCGACAATTGTTTTACCCGAACCACATGGAAGAACAATAGTTCCAAAGCCGGTACCTGGCCCTTTATCGCCAACAAGCGCCTTTGCAGCATTAACCTGATAGTCTCGTATAACAAGTGGAGCACCTTCGGCTGTAGTTTCACGCAGATTAAATTCAAGAGGCTCTCCATCTGTAAGGGCAACTTCATCCTTTACAGGCCAGCCTGCCTCCAGAAGCAACTGCTTTATTGTGCCACGATCGGTGAGTTTTATGAGATAAGAATATTTTATTGTGGTTCCTGCGCTCCCTGAGTTATCCGGGGACCCTGAGCCTGTCGAAGGGGTCGACGGGGTCGAAGAACCTGCAGGATTCAAATATTTTTTTACCGCCGTATTCGCACCAATTTCTTTATAAATAGCTTCTGAATTTGCAGCAAGAAGAAGATACTGCTCTTTTTGTTGATCTGTAGCATCCTCTTCTTCCTGTTCATATGGCAAAAGTCTTATTTTTCCAAATCGGTTGCATACTTCTTTTATCCAGACAATAACAGACTGCGGAACATCATAACGCGCAAACTTTTCAAGAACATTTACTGCATCATCAGCACTAAAACCGGCACTAGCAGCGTTCCACAGCGAAAGAGGAGTCAATTTATATGTATGAAGATGTTCAGGCGACTTTTCAAGCTCTGCAAACGGAATAAGCGCATTACGGCACTCTTCCGCAAGCGGCGCATGCACATCAAGAAGCAGAGAACGATCACCTTGAACAATCAATGGATTTTCATAATTCATCGTAAAAGAATATTATATCAGAAATTAAAAGTTTTTTGCACAGATTTTCAATTTTTTTTTAATAAAGAGGATTTTTATTTATTAATAAGCTTTTTAATATTTTCTTCGGTAAAAATATTATCGTAATTTTTGTAAACATAAAATGTCTTATGCAGCCACCTATTCAAGTATCCGGCTTTTTATCAGATCATCGAAGCCTTCTTCAAGCTTAGGAAACTGATGTCTACCCACGCAAAAAATTATTCACCAAAAATAAAGAAAGATTAAATCCTTTTAAAGATTCATATTGACATACAAATAATAAATCAATAATATCATGACAGAAATTGAAAGGCAGAGTCGCCAGTTTTGGCGATTCTGCCTTTTTTTTAACTCTAATCTATTCATTTACTGGAGGTTTCTTATGGATAGTCTTGTTGATGCAATGTGGGTGCTCATTTCAGGAGCACTAGTATTTTTTATGCAGCCTGGTTTTTCGATGGTTGAATCAGGACTTACACGAGAAAAAAACAGCATTAACGTTGCAATAAAAAACCTTACAGACATTGGTATTTCTCTTTTTGTTTACTGGCTTGTAGGTTTTGCATTTATGTTTGGTTCTTCAGCAGGAGGAATTATAGGTCATACCGGATTTATTCCTGGAGCCGGAAAGAATATTAGTTTTAATATTACAACCTTCTTATTCTTCCAGGCAATGTTCTGTTCAACAAGTGCAACAATTGTATCTGGTGCTGTAGCAGAAAGAATGAAGTATTCCTCATACATCATTTCTACTTTTCTAATGTCCCTGATTATTTATCCAATTTTTGGACATTGGGCATGGGGTGGAATTCAACCTGCTTTTGTTTCCGATGCTCAGGGATGGTTATACAAAATTGGTTTTGTCGATTTTGCCGGCTCAACTGTTGTTCATTCAGTAGGTGGATATGTAGGACTTGCCGGAATTATTGTTCTTGGGGCTAGAAAAGGACGATTCCCAAAAAATGAAAAACCACGTGAAATTCAGGGCTGTGATATTCCTATGACTGTTGCAGGTGTTTTCATTTTATGGTTTGGCTGGCTTGGTTTTAACGGCGGTTCAACACTTGCATTAAATGAAATCGTTCCACAAGTTTTAATAAACACATGTATTGGCGCTGCAACAGGAATGCTTTCTGCCTTATTCGTAGGCTGGGCATTTAAGAAAATTCCTGATGTAAACTTTGTAATAAACGGAACTCTGGCAGGCCTTGTTGCCATCACTGCAAACTGTCATTGCGTTACACCTGGTGCTGCTGCAATAATAGGTGCCATTGGCGGAATTGTGATGCTTATAGGAAGTTATTTACTTGAAAAACTAAAACTTGATGATGCTGTAGGTGCTGTTCCTGTTCATCTTTGTGCAGGAATATGGGGAACTCTTGCTGTTGGAATCTTCGGACAACCCGAGCTTTTGGGTACAAATCCAATCTGCGGAAGTCAGCTCCTGGCTCAATTTATAGGAGTAATTGTTTGTGGCGTATGGGCCTTTGGCCTTTCATTTATTGGATTATTAATTTTGAATAAGATTAAGCCGCTTAGAGTTTCGTCAGAAGACGAAGACAAGGGTCTAAATATTGTTGAACATGGAGCCTCTACCGAAATTTTTGATGTATACGAAAAAATGAAGGAACAGGCTGTAACAGGTGATTTGTCTATACGACTTCCTGTAGAACCGTTTACCGAAATTGGTCAGATTTCTTCTCTTTATAATAATGTTATGGAAAAGCTCGAAGAATCAACTTTAAGCGAAGAAAGCTTTGGAGTCCTGATGAAGACAATTCCGTATGGACTGTTTATGCTTGATACAGAATGGAATATCTGCCCGCAGTATTCTGAATCAACACCACGAATTTTAGGTTGTCCTAATCCCGAAAATTACAACTTCCTTCTGCTAATGGCTAGAGTTTTACCTCGTGATAAAACACAAGCCCTTAAAAAATATCTGGAAAACCTTTATTCACCAGACTTTAAACAGTCGGCAGTAAAAAGTCTGAATCCAATTCAGAGCATAACAATCTCTGTGCGCATTCAGTCACCAGAACCAAAAATTGAAAAGAAGATTATTAATTTTGAATTTTCACGTATCTTTAATACACAAAAGACAAAAGTTCTTCATATAATCGTTCAAGCAAAATAAAACAAAAAAGGGGCTGTCCCAAAAGTATGGAGCAGCCCTTATTATTTTTAAATTTACAAGTGAATGCAAATCTGCTAAAATTTAAATATGAGCAGAGGAGTAAGCGATAAAATCACATACAAACCATATAACCAGCACGAGCAG
>JAGCTZ010000065.1 GCA_017963165.1 Treponema sp. | reverse complement strand
GGCGTTGCTCACAGAAAAACAGGACTTTGATGCAAAAAAGATGATGGGGAAATACAAGCCCATGAATCTTGTTGATCAGGCTCTGGCTGCCATAAATAAATAGCTTAGAAAGTTGACTTGTCCGTTGACTTTTTATGGGAGTAATAATGAGCAAATTAAATTTATTTGAAGAAGCTGCCCGTGTATCTTATCCTGGTCGCGGAATTGTAATTGGTCGCAGCGAAGATGGTAAAAAAGCTGTAGCTGCCTACTGGACAATGGGCCGCAGCGCAGGAAGCCGTAACCGCATTTTTGTAACTGATTCAGAAAATGGATCCGAAGTTGTCAGAACAAAAGCTTTTGATGAATCTCTTATTGCAGGCGATCCAAGTCTTATTATTTATGCTGCTGTTCGCGAGCTTGGTAATAAAACAATCGTAACAAACGGCGATCAGACAGATACTATTTACGAAGGTTTGCAAAAGGGCCTTACCTTTGAGCAGGCATTACGTTCCCGCAAATATGAACACGATGCTCCAAACTATACGCCTCGTATTTCTTCACTTATTGATATAGAAGGCGGCGCTTTAAATTATACACTTTCTATCCTTAAAAGTGATGATGGTAACGGCGACTGTATTCTTCGCCAGACCTTTGATTACGAAGGACCTTTTGCAGGGGAGGGACGCTATATTCATACTTATGAAGGCGATGGAAATCCTCTTCCAAGCTTTAATGGCGAACCGGCAAAGGTAAGCATCACTGGTGATATCGACACCTTTACCGAGAATCTCTGGAATTCGCTCAATGCAGATAATAAGGTTTCTCTTTTTGTCCGATTTATTGATATTGCAACCGGCGATTACGAAGAAAAAATCTTAAACAAAAATAAGTAGATTAAAATGAAAGGTATTCACGATCCTGTAAAACAAAAACTCATCAAAAACATGACTTCGAAAACGGCAGGTCAGTTTCTTGTATTAGGTTTATTCTGGCTTTTGTTCAGCATTCCGCTTGTAACAATGGGACCTGCAACCTGTGCTGTTTTTTATGTAGGAATAAAAATCCTTAACGGCGAAGTTGAAATATCACTTTGGAAATCTTTCATAAAAGGCTTTAAGGTGAATTTTAAACAGGGCATTCTTATGTCTCTGATTTCTGTGATTACTCTTGGTGGCGCAGGCTTTTTTGATTATTGGATAGTTGCCAGAAGCAGTCAGGGAATCATTCTTATTTTACTTGCAGCGGGTGTTTCGCTTTCTGTGATGATTTTCAATCTTTTTGTTTATCCACTGATTGCCCGCTACGAAAATACTTTTTCAAATTCTATAAAAAATGCAATTGCTCTGGCTTTTACTTATAGCAAAGATACGCTTCGTCTTACAGGACTTGCTGTTCTGGAATATGCAGTTGTAATCTGGCTTGGTTATCTTAATCTTTTTGCCGGATTGCTTTCGCTTCTGTTCTGGCCTAGCGTAATTTTTTATACAGTTACCTTCTTTATGTCTGTAATTTTTTATCATGTTGAAAATCCGATTAAATATGATGATGAAAATGACGCAGAATCGGAAGTAGCAGATGAAACTGAAACAGAGGCAGCAACTGAAGCAGAAACCGAAACAGAAGCTGCAGCAGAAACAGGCTCTGAATCTGAAATTGATAATGAAACTGAAAATGAAACTGAGGAGAATAAATAATGAAAGAATTAGAACTTAAGTATGGATGTAATCCAAATCAGAAGCCCGCACGTGTTTTTATGGAAGACGGCGATTTACCAATAACAGTTTTGAATGGCCGTCCAGGTTATATCAATTTGTTGGATGCACTTAACGGCTGGCAGCTTGTAAAGGAGCTTAAAGAAGCAACAGGTCTTCCTGCTGCAACTTCTTTTAAGCATGTTTCTCCGGCTGGTGCTGCAGTTGGTCTTCCACTTTCTGACACGCTTAAACAGATTTATTTTACAGGTGATGTAGAGCTTACTCCTCTTGCCTGTGCTTATGCTCGTGCTCGTGGTGCAGACCGCATGTCTTCTTTTGGCGATTTTATTTCGCTTAGTGATGAATGTGACGAAGCAACTGCTCTTCTTATTAAAAAAGAAGTTTCTGACGGTGTAATTGCTCCTTCATACAGCGAAGCTGCACTCAACATTCTTAAAGCAAAAAAGAACGGCAATTACTGTGTTATCCAGATTGACGCCAGCTATGTTCCTGCCGAACTTGAACGCAAACAGGTCTTTGGTGTTACTTTTGAACAGGGCCACAACTTCCTTAAGATTGATGAAGCTTCTGCACTTTCAAATATCGTAACTAAAAACAAGGCTTTGAGCGAAGATGACAAGAGAAATCTTATTATTTCCCTTATCGTTCTTAAGTATACTCAGTCTAATTCAGTTTGTTTTGTAAAGGATGGTCAGGCAATTGGTATTGGAGCAGGTCAGCAGAGCCGCGTTCACTGTACACGTCTTGCCGGACAAAAAGCCGACAACTGGTGGTTGCGCCAGAGCCCACAGGTTTTGGGCTTGCAGTTTGTAGACGGCATCAAACGTGCCGACCGCGACAACGCAATTGATGTATATATCGGCGAAGAATACATGGACGTCCTTGCAGAAGGCAAGTGGCAGAACATCTTCAAAGTAAAACCAGCAGTTTTCACTCGGGAAGAAAAAGCCGCCTGGATTGCCAAGAACACAAACGTAGCCCTTGGTTCCGATGCATTTTTCCCATTCGGTGACAACATCGACAGGGCTCACAAGAGCGGTGTAACAGTTATCGCCCAGCCGGGTGGTTCAGTCCGCGACGACCTCGTTATCCAAGCCGCAGATTCATACAACATGGTAATGGCCTTCAACGGCATCCGTTTGTTCCACCACTAATTTTTTAGTGACTGCATATAGAAAAAAATGGCTACCGGTCGCAAAACGGTGGTCAAAAGCGCGGGCTGTTGTAGTGGAACTATCAAATGCCGCTCTCGCGGCATCAACAGCCAGAGTCATTTTGCCCCCCGTTTTGCTCCCTCCCGTCATTTTTTTTTCAAATCCAATCTTCCTAAAAAAACAACGGCGAAAGAAGGATTGCGTAGAAACCCATTTCTTTAAACCGGGTTCCACAACATAAAGAAAATTAAAGAATCAATAGTCGATAATTGATTCTTTTGAAAAATACCTGATAGAGAGTGGTGGAATTTTTAAATATAATAGAAAAAGCAGCACTCGGAGTGGAAATTGACTGAGGACAACATCATTTCCGTTGACCGAAGGCAATTTCCACGGGAGAGGGCTGGTTTTTCTTTAATAATTACCTTTTTTCCTACGGACGCATCTGGTATTTTTCTAAATAAATTTAATCCCCAGCCTATTGAATTCATTTTCAAAATTCATTATATTTGTTAAACCCATCTAAAAATGGGTTTTCTATGCAAATTCTTCCGGGGTGCTGACCGGAATATAAAATAGGAGAATAGGCGATGCCTACAATAAATCAATTAATCCGTCAGGGTCGTAAGTCTGTAGCTAACAGAACCAAGTCTCCCGCGCTTGAGTCCTGCCCACAGAAACGTGGCGTTTGTACACGTGTAATGACTCAGACACCTAAGAAACCAAACTCAGCTCTTCGTAAGATTGCTCGTGTTCGTTTGTCTAATGGTATTGAAGTTACTGCATATATTCCAGGTATTGGACATAACTTGCAGGAACACTCAGTAGTTTTGGTACGCGGTGGTCGTGTAAAGGATCTTCCTGGTGTACGTTACCATATCATCCGCGGTACAAAAGATACTCTCGGCGTAGAAGACCGCAAACGTGGTCGTTCTAAGTACGGTGCTAAAAAACCTAAGGCTTAATGGAGGACTAAGATGGGAAGACATAAGAAATCAATCGAACGTCCAATTATGCCGGATGTTAAATACAACTCAAAGGTTGTATCAAAATTTGTTTGCCGTATGATGCTCGACGGTAAGAAAGAAACATGCCGCAAGATTGTATACCAGGCAATGGATAATCTTAAGGCTAAGACAGAAAAGGATCCACTTGAGGTAATGCTCAAGGCTATCGACAATGTAAAGCCGATGGTAGAAGTTAAGTCTCGCCGCGTTGGTGGTGCTACTTACCAGGTTCCAATGGAAATCCGCGAGTCACGTCGCGAAGCTCTTGCAATGCGCTGGATTATCGAAGCAGCAAGAAACAGAAATGGTCACGGCATGGCCGACACTCTTTCTGCAGAACTCTTGGATGCTTACAATAATACAGGTACTGCTTACAAGAAGCGCGAAGATGTACATAAGATGGCAGAAGCAAACAAAGCTTTTGCTCACTACAGATGGTAGTTTTACCAGCATAATACGTAGTTTCAAAGGGAGGTTCTTATATTAGAATCTCCCTTTTTCATTTTACGCAGTTGATATTTGATGAAGAATGTTCAATATATAAAGATTGAATTGTAAACATGAATCAATTGGAAAAAGCAGTGGGCGGAGTGGACAACGACGTGCAGCTACATCTGAGAATTTTTGGCGAATGCCAAAGGAAAAATCCGAGGATTTACGAAGTAAACCGCAGGATTTTTACCAAAAAAATTGCTCAGCAGTAGATGCAGGGCGTTGTCCACGGGAGCCCGCTGATTTTTCTTTGAGAATTTATTTCTCAAATTTGGCTCTGTACCTATTGAACATTCTTCATATAAAGTGTATATTTTTAGAACTTGCCCTCTTTTGATTTTTATGAGGGTTCAGGGTTCTTTGATATCAGGCAGACTTTTTAGTCTGGTGTTACCGTAAAGTTAATCAGAAATGGTTTTCAGGTAAACACGACCCTTAATGCGGTTAATTTCTGTCGTTGACAGTTATTATAAAGGTTAAACTGATTTTGGGTTTCTGATGTTTAGACAAACTCGAAAATACCAAACCAGTTGTCTAAGTTGGATGATAACGATCGGTGGTACCGGGTTACAGCATTTTCCGAAATTATGGTTATGCTGATGAATGAAATATTCTTATCCGTTTCCTATCAATCATTATCTTACCCAGAAAAAAAATTGTGTCTGCGAATATTGCGATTCCTTAGTACAAGGTGCGTAGATATTCTGGCTTAAAGTGCAGCACATAAAAATAAGTATGCCGGACAAAAAAGGAAAGATCCGGCAAGGAGAAAAACATGGCAAAGGAGAAGTTCAACAGAACTAAACCTCACATGAACGTTGGTACTATTGGTCACGTAGACCATGGTAAGACTACACTTTCAGCTGCTATCACTTCATATTGTGCTAATAAATATGGTGATAAGGCTCTTAAGTATGACGAAATTGATAACGCTCCAGAAGAGAAGGAACGTGGTATTACAATCAATACTCGTCACTTGGAATATCAGTCAGACAAGAGACACTATGCACACATTGACTGTCCAG
>JAGCTZ010000064.1 GCA_017963165.1 Treponema sp. | reverse complement strand
TTTTCTTCAGCGGAAAGTCTAATCGGTAGTGTGTTCCAATCTCCCATTCAGTCTTAACGACTATTGTATGATGCGGCAAAAGCTCTTCATTCTCCTTTACAAGGGTCATGCCCTTACCAAATATGACGAACTATCGCCTGGGTTCCGCTGAATTACTTCAGCGTATCACATTACCGCTTGTTCGTTTACCTTTTTATCATGCCTCCTTTGAATTTGAAGTTTTGTTTTGTGCGGATAGTGAACCTGCCATGCATAGTGTTGCAGCCAGTATTGTAAAAACTGTTTTTAGTTTCATCTTTACTTCCTCCTGTTTACATCTTAATTATACGCGACAAGTGTCTATTTATTAAGGACAAGTTATAGTATAATGTTGTTTAAACGACAGATGTTGCAAATGTGCCTATTAAAGAGGCTTTTCTGGAGGTAAAAATGGCTGAAGAGAAAATCGACCCGCGCATTGTCCGCACAAAGGAAGCAATTCAGAGTGTTCCTATGATATTTGTCAATACCACAAGTCTCCTGATTCCAAGTTTTTTACGAAGCTTTTTCTAGAGCTTCATCTACAAGTTGAGAAATTGTAGGTGAAGGTCTTTTTTCATATGATGTATCATTTTTTAGTAATATATACATCAACTCTGCCAATTTCCTTGCTACTGCCACAATGGCAATCCTCTTTCCTTTGCTTTGAAACCGTGTCATATATAAAAACTTATCTTTTAAGGCGCCACCTTCTTTTGACCTGACATGCGACCAGGCCGCAAGAATCAATAAAGTACGAAGATTTTTATTACCACATTTTGTTATATGTCCCAGTTTGCAAACTGTACTGGACATGTCTAGCCGAGGAACAAGTCCTATTGCAGCTCCTATTTTTGAAGCATTCGAAAATCGAGATCCGTCTCCCATAAATGCTACATATGCAGATGCAAGCTGCTTTCCAACCCCTGGTATTTCAGTAAGTTTCCCTATGTTTTTATCTCCATCGATTTCTTTATCAAGAAGAACTTCAACATCTTGTATCTGACTTTCTATCAGTTCCATTTTTTTTAGAATGCGTTCTGCCTGTGATAAAGCAATTCCTTTCAACATCTTTATACAGTTATTCCTGTTATCAATTATTGCAAGATCCTTTCTCTTTATTTCCGTAATTCCGCATTCAACAAAGATTGCATGCAATCTGTTTATTTCTTTTGTTCGGTCATGTTTTAACTGGCGAATCTCTGTAAGAATTTGCCTTAAGTTTTCTTCGTGCTCGGTCGGAAGTTCAACTTTAGGAAGCTCCTCATTTGTGTATTTCTGAACAAGCCGCGCAAGTTTAAGAGCATCTTCCTTGTCATTTTTCTTTAAGGAACGGTAAATTAAAGCAAGCTGACTAGGATTTAAAAGAACTACTTCACATCCAACTTCTTTTTGAAGTTCTTTGGCCATTATCATTGCAAGTGAGCAGACTTCTATCGCAACCCTGTCCGTTGCCAATAGTTTTCTGTACAACGATTTTCGTCCACTTGGATTTGTCTGTCCGTTTGTTCCGGTAACTTTTCCGTTACTTCCAATGACTTTCATTTCGTAGGTTCTTTTACCCAAGTCAATTCCTACAAATCTTTTCTGTTCCATTTCTTACCCCTTTATGATAAAATGGAATCAGGAGTAAACGCTGGCTGTGGTGAGCCGTGCTCCTATTCGCAGTAATAAAGCATGACTTTATTCTGCATAATGTCGTACGGCGGTCGGTTTTGGTTTGTCTTTTGAACGAAGTAAGGGACTATCGCTGAATAGCACCTCCTTCACAACACTCTAGA
Source organism: Treponema sp. (assembly GCA_017963165.1). The sequence continues at coordinate 183 of JAGCTZ010000064.1, read as the reverse complement.
ACCTTCCGCCGACTCTCTGATTCCGTCAAATCAGAGTACCACATTTTCCCAGACATTTATATCATGGCATCTTTTAAGCAGATGGTTTGCGAGATGCCTTATGAAAAAATTACCGTAAAGGCAATTACTGAAGGAGCCAGAATCAACCGCAATACTTTTTATCTTCATTATAATTGCGTGGAC
>JAGCTZ010000063.1 GCA_017963165.1 Treponema sp. | reverse complement strand
TTTTTTGAAGATTTCCTTTAAATTATTTTCATTTTTCTGATTTGGATTATCTGTAACAAAAACAGCATTTGGAATATAGCCGACTTCATTTTCAAGATATTTTGTTACGCCAAAAATTGTAAGACTGTCACCAGAAGCATAAAGTTCATATGGAAGGTTATTTTGCAAGGTCGAAAAAAAGTCCGCTGTATCAACAAAAAATTCATAATAGCGTTCTTCTTCTTTTTTTATGACTTCTTCAACTAATTCATTTTGGATGCCTGCAAAGTCTGCAATTGTTCGAAGGAAGTGACTGCTTTGAACAGCACCCACAGGAAGAATCGGATAATGTAAATATGGCGTTCCATACTTTTGCTTAAGAGATTCAACAATATCTAGTCCAACCCATGGAGAAACAAGAATGTTGAATTCTGCATTCGGGATATTTTTCCATTCTGAAATTCCTTTGCTGGAAGTTCCAAAAAGAATATTTACTTTAAGCCCGAGTTTTTCAATCAATTTTTTCAGTTGTTCAAAATCACCACGCCAGAAAGGATTTTGGGCAGGAACATCTGCAAAAACATTAACGAGCCCTTTTTCTACCTGTGGTTTTACGTTCCCTACAAACTGATTGATAATGGCTTTCACTACAGCTTCGTGACCGCTATATGCATTACCCTTAAAACCCGGGGTATCTGTTCCAACTAAAGGAAGTCCCTGCGAAGCATAATCTTTTGCAATTTCTTCTACATTGTCACCGATTATACCGGCGGTACAGCCTGAAAGTACAACAAATAAATCTCCTTTCATGACCTTCAGTGCACCTTCAATTTCGCTTCTTAAATCACGTTCACCACCGAATACAACATTAGACTCATCAGTGTTTGTAGAAGGAACCTGATTTCCTCCTGCATAGGCTTCTCCCTGATATCCTGATTGAGCAAATGCTGAGACTATGGAAGAACATCCGGGACCTGCGTGAACAATCGGTATTGCTCTTGGAATGGCAAGTACAGTGCTTTGAGCACCCAGGGTACAAGTAAATCTTGGTTGAGAAATTTCACAATTCATAAATTAAAGTCCTCCCACAAAAGTAAATGGATCTGTATCTTTTTCAAGCCACCAGTTTGTATATGGAAATTTTACGTGGCTGGCAATATTTTTATATAACTTTTTAGTTTTTAAGATTTTTTGAATTCGTCTGCCTAAATCAATTATTCCGTCATAACCTACACATTTGTTTGAATCGCCTTCCATAATTGAAGGGATTCCAAGTTTGTAGCCAAGAACGGTTAAAGCCTGATGACGTACAATCAGAAAATCAGGTGAAAGTTTTGAAAGGAATTTGATTACCTGATAAGGCTGTTTATTACAGATTGTATAGTTCGGAACATTACCAATTGTTTCAACAAGATATTTTACGGTGTTGATTTCTTTTGTATCATATTGCTGATCATGGTGATATGTAGTTATTCCAATAACTTCCAGTCCTAAATCATAACAAACACTAGCCATATTGTGTGCATAAGATGCACCAGAAAAAATATAAACTTTTTTGCCTTTAAAATATTCCCGAAGTTCAGTAAGTTCCGCTTCAATACGCTTGTGTTCTTTTTGAATTGCCTCTTCTACGATATTTTCCCGTCCTGTTAATTTTGCAACTTCGCGGAGCCATCTGTCTGTCCACTGAAGTCCATAAGGTGCAGGTCCTCGAACTTGAGGAACACCGTATAGCTTTTCAAGTCGGTCACCAACAAAAGTTCCCAAGGTTTCACAAATTGTAGTTGTACAGGCTGCTTCAGCCATCTGCGAAATCTCATCAAAGCTTCTGGTTTCAATAAGATAATTCGGACGTAGATTGATTGTCTTTAACAGGGGAGTGAAAGTATCAACTCCAGAAAAATTGAAGATGTTCACAAGATCTTCCTGCTTTTTTGCAGGTGGTTTTAGTGCAGTATTCAGAATGCCATTAAAAGCTGCATCAAAGCCTGTAGACCAGATTCTAGATTTAAAGCCTTCACATTCTACTGCAAATACAGGAATTCCAAGCTCTGCGCTCATCTCTCTTGCTACTGAATGAACATCGTCTCCAACAATTCCAGAAGCACACGAAGTTGTTATATAAATTACTTTTGGGTTATAACGTTTGTAAGCTTCTTCAACTGCATGGCGAAGTTTCTTTGCTCCTCCATAAATTGTATCTGCTTCCTGAATGTTCGTACAAATTGCATGATGAGTAAAACTGTCCTTACCTCGTAGTTTTGCAACATTCACCATTCCGCTCCAGCGTTCAGAAACATTTGCAAAACATCCGATTGGTGAATGACTTACTATTGCAGCATCATGAACAGAATAAACCTGCATAAATGCACAGCCTTCCTGACAGTTTCCACACTGACTGAATTTAAATCGACCGATTTTCAGCTTGTTTTCTTTTGACGCTTCTTCCAGAGATTTTGCGTCTCCATTATAAGTTAAAATTGTATGAAGTCTGTTTTCTCGAATTTCAACTTTTTCTTTTAATAAAACACTCATTTAAACCTCACTTTATTTTATATTTTTAAATATTGTATTCAGGAATTGCAGGGGTAATTCTTTTTAAGAACTGTTTTGTTCTTTCCTCTTTTGGATTATAAAAAATCTCACGAGGAGAACCTTCTTCTACGATTACACCCCCATCCATAAAAATAATATGATTTGCAACTTCTTCTGCAAAAGACATTTCGTGTGTTACGACAATCATTGTAGTTCCTTCTTTTGCAAGAGATTTCATTACAGAAAGAACTTCTCCAATTATTTCTGGATCAAGAGCACTGGTAGGTTCATCAAATAAAATGACATCAGGATTTACAGCTATTGCACGGGCAATACCTACTCTCTGCTGTTGTCCACCAGAAAGACTGATAGGGTAATAATCTTCTCTGTCGGATAGACCAACTTTTGCCAGGGCTTTTTTTGCAATGTCATAGGCTTCTGCCTTTGGAATTTTTCTGGCTGTTACTAAACCTTCCATAACATTTTCAATTGCCGTTTTATTATTGAATAAGTTATAGTTTTGAAACACAAAAGCTGTTTTCTTTCTTATCTGTGCAATCGTTTTCTTGCTGGCTTTTTTGAAATTTGTCGTTATATCATCAAATTCAAGTTCACCATCATCAGCCTGTTCAAGAAAATTAATACAACGTAAAAGAGTTGTTTTTCCCGCCCCTGAAGGTCCCAGTAATACTACGACATCTCCTTTTTCAACTGTTATATCAACACCTTTAAGAATCTCGTTTTTGCCGAATGATTTTTTAATATTTGAAATTTTAAGCATAGTGCCTCCAATGTTTTATGCTGCAAGCTTAGAAAAAGCAGATTTAGGCTTTATACCACCGTTTTTTCCAACATCCAGGTATCGTTCAAGCAGCTGGAATAGAAACTGAGTTACTGTACACAGAACAATGTATATTGCAAAAACATCAAGATAAGCTTCTATAAAATTGTAGCCAATAGAAGCTTGAGTCATTGCTGCACCCGTTATATCTTTGATTGTCATGTAATAAGCCAGAGAAGTGGATTTCAAAAGCCCAACGACTGTATTACAGATATTTGGAACTGCAGAAACAAGTGCCTGCGGAATAATAATTCTTCTGTAGATTTGAAAAGAGGAAAGTCCGGAACTTAAGCCTGCTTCATATTGTCCTTTAGAAATAGTCTGCAAGGATGCACGAAAGATTTCTGATAACGAAGCAGTGCTTGTCAAAGTAAAAACTATGTATGCATAAATAATAGGATTAAGATCGTAAATATTCGTACCAATCTTAAAAAAATAAAATATTGTATTTAAAAGATATGGAACAAAAGAATATACTATAAGCACCTGGAGCACTATAGGGAATCCTCTGTTTGCAGAAACAAAAAGCGTAAAAAGCTGTGAAAGCACCTTTATTTTTTTGATTCTTGTAATTGCTATTATGAAGGCAGGAATTAATGCAAGGATTACAGAAACAATAACAATTTTCAAACTCACAGGAATTGCTTTTATGGCAATAATCAGGGTTTCTGCGGCAAATTTAAAATTAAAGTCCATTTTTAAGTCCTCCTGATATTTTTCTATCTAAAAAAGCAAAGCTCTGTTCAAAAACAAATACAAAGAACCAGTAAATCAGACCGACGGTAAGATATGCTTCCAAAGCATGTCGTCCGTACTGCTGTGTGATATATAAGTTTCCTCGACCCATCAAATCAATTACACCAATCGTATAGGCAAGTGAGGTATCTTTAAAAAGCAGAATGACTGCACTGCCAATGTTAGGAATTGCATGAACAACAGCCTGGGGTAAAATGATTCTGCGGAAGGCTTGGAATTCAGAAAGGCCAATTGATATCGCGGCTTCTCTTTGTCCCTTATTTACAGACAGATAGGCAGAACGCATAACCTCAGAAAAGGTTGCTGAAAACATAATTGATAGAGCAACCGTCAAAAAAAAGGGTCTTGGATAATCCAAGATGTCTGCTCCAAAAAACTGTGCAACAAATGGAAGTCCATAAAATACAATAAAAATTAATATTACTGCCGGGGTACATCTGATTGCACCTACATAAAGCAAGGCAATTTTATTTAAGATTTTTTTTCTGCTCAAACGAAGTTTCAATATTCCGGAAGCAATTACACTTCCTGCTATAAGGGCAACAAGCATCGAAAAAATCGTAAAAGAAAGGTAAGGTAAAATAATTAAAGCAATTTTAGGAATTAAACCAAAAGAAAAATCCATCCTCATAAGTTCTCCTTAAAGAAAAACTGCCAGCATTTTATAAACTGGCAGTTCAAAATTTTATGATTTAATCGAAATGTACTTTTTCAGAATCTCGAAGGAGGGCAAGTACATCTTTTCCAAAATATTTTTCCTGTATTCGAGCTACAGTGCCGTTTTTATACAATTCTTCATACGCCTTTTCATAATCTGCAAGTAACTGTACATCCTTTTTGTTGAACAGAGGGTAAACTCCAATACTGTAAGTTGGCACAAATATAAGAAAATCTGAATATTTTTTGTCAGTTGAAACTACAAGGTCATAAGAATTTTCATTGAAAATTACAGCGTCATAGCGTCCCTGGAGTAACCAGTCAAGCTGTTCTGCAGCTTCAAAACGTGTTGTATTTGTTTCATAAGTAAGTTTTTTATCAGGATTATTCTGATCATACTCAAGAACAATTCCGTATAATCCAGTTGAAGAATTTACAGGAGCAAGCCGCAGGTTATTTTCAACGATATCTCTATAACCGTTTACATCATTAAATCCTTTTAACTTGCTTTCAAATTTTCTATGCGCTACAAAACCAGTTACAGTAGCTGATTCAGGATTTTTCGGAATGCCATATTTTTCTTCTCTTAAAGGATTTGTAAAAAGCCCACTCAATACTATATGGTTCCTTCCTGCATCAAGACCTATAAGGGCATCTTCCTGTGTTGTTCCAATATACTTGAATTTATATTGTGGTAATAATTTTTCAACTTCGCGCAATAAATCATACTCGTAACCAACAGTTTCACCCTTTTCATTAATCCAGGAATAAGGAATGTCATTCTGGCGGTAAGCTACAGTTATGGTTCTTTTTTCATTTTGAACCTTTGCTTGTTTTTTTGAACAAGACATACTGAGCATTCCTGCAAGAATACCAGTTAACAAAAACAAAATAAAACTCTTTTTCATATAAATACCTCACTAAAAAGTTATATCTAGGAATTACCTAGTAATTTGATATATTTATACAGAATTAGCTGAAGAGTGAGAAATACTATTTTTATATAAGTGTAATAGAAATAATATATTTATAATTTATTCTGATTATTGTTATAGAAAAGTCATATAGTTAGGCAAAGGAATTTACTTTTCAAAAAAAATCAAACTTATTAATATAATACAAAAGGAAAAACTATGAAAAAATCAATGACAATCATCTACCCTGAATACAACGGGCTTTATATAAACCTGACAAACCGCTGCCCTTGTGCCTGTACTTTTTGCATCCGCCAGAAGGTAAGCGGGGCTGAGTTTGATAATGTAGATACCCTCTGGCTGGAGCATGAACCGACTGCAGCAGAAGTTATTGATGCCATAAAAGAAGAGGCAAAACTTGAACGTTTTAAGAATTACAAAGAATTTGTTTTCTGCGGTTATGGCGAACCGACCGAAGCTCTTGATGTTCTTCTTGAAGTTGCTGATTTTTTGAAGGCCAATTTTACTCTGCCGGTTAGAATCAATACAAACGGCCTTGCTGATTTAATAAACAAAAAGCCGGTTGCTCCTCTTCTTGCTGGAAAGATAGATGCTCTCTCAATCAGCCTGAATTCAAGTAATCCCGGGATTTACGAGAAAACTGTTCGTCCGGTTTTTAAGGAAAAAGCTTTTCCTGCAATGCTTGCTTTTGCAGAGCAGGCAAAAAACTTTGTTCCTAAGGTTGTGATGAGTACGGTTGAAACAACCATCTCAAAAGAAGATGAAGAGGAGTGTACCCGGCTTTGCGAGAGGTTAGGTGTAACTCACAGAATCAGAAAATTTGTTGCTGTGAATTAAGCAATCACCTTATTTATAAAGTCTGCTATTTCGCGGATCATGGAAATGCGGCGGCCTATTAAGCCGTGCTCGGTAGGATATTCAACGAGCTTTTGTACGGCGTTTGTTTTGTGAGCCGCAAGCTTACTCCATAGGGGAAGAATCATTTCTTCAATCGGCGAAACCGAATCATACTTTCCTGCAAAGACAAGAATGTTTTTATCCTTTACCTGTTCAAAGGCATTCGGATGGCTGATTTCTTCGCGGCGGCGTAATACATCATCATAAATAACATCAATGCCGTCTGAATGAAGAATGCGGCCTTCTTCCAGAAGTGAACGAAGATAAACTTCCTTGTCGCAGTTGAGGTAGCGGGTAGGGTCGTAAGGTGTAAGCATTATGATTCCTGCAAGCCAGTCCAGTTTTTTTCCGGCATTCAGTGATGAGTTTGCTCCCATGCTGTGACCAAGCAGAAAAATCTGATTCGGGTTCACATTATATTTTTCTGTAAAACTTTCTGAATGTGCGTACTCTGCCAGATTATAGGCATCTTCAATACAGTTAGAAATCAAATACTTTCCCTGACTTCCCCAG
>JAGCTZ010000004.1 GCA_017963165.1 Treponema sp. | reverse complement strand
TTTTCATGTTCAGCCTTCTGCAATTTCTGGAGCTCATCAAAAAGCTTGTTAGTAGCTGCAGTAGGACCAGCCAGGAAAGACTGATCTCCATCATACTCTGTATAGTTAGCCTGAATAAAGTCGCGAACGTTTATTTCGCTAGTCCATAAACCGTCAGGATTAAATCCTTCCCATTCTGGTCTTAAAGCCATAAAAGCACCTCTTTTCCAACGGTTCGTGTGAGTCCCCGCCGGATAATTAATTAGCCCGATGTAGCATGGAAAAACTTTCCGCATCGGAATTTATATAATAGTACAAAAATTGTGTTTCTTCAAGTTGTTTAGCGATTAGCTTTTAGCTATTAGCTATTAGCCGGAAGGGGGAAAGCCTTCCCCCTGGGTTCAGCCCGTGACGGTCTTCACCACACCCCCTTCTCCTAGGGGTTGCACCCCTAAGACTCTGCAGCACAAGTTTTTGTACTTATTACAATTTTATAATAGTTACATTTTTGTAAAATGTCAAGTAAATTTGCATAAAAAATCCATATTTTCAACACAAAAACCGCTAACCGCTAACAGCTAACAGCTAACAGCTAATAGCTATCAGCTAACTTACAACTCATACACCTTTTCCGGCACAACAATCTCTACATTAGGGAAGCCCGCTTCTGCAAGATGCTGCTTAAAGCCTTCCTGCTGGTCTGGTTCACCGTGGATAAGGAAGATTTTCTTAAGACGGCTTGTATCTATTTCCTTAAGCCATTCAATCATTTCGGAATAGTCGGCGTGGGCGCTAAAGCCGTTGCAGCGTTCAACCTTGGCTTCTACTTTGTAAAGGTCACCAAGAATCTTTACTTCCTTTTGACCATCAAAAATGCGGCGACCAAGAGTATCTTCTGCCATGTAGCCTACAATCATAATTGTATTTTTAGGATTTGTAATGCCGTTTGCAAGGTGATAAAGAACACGTCCAGCTTCGCACATGCCGTCGGCAGAAATAATAATCATCGGACCTTCTTTTTCATTGAGCGCTTTGGAATCCTCCACACTCGTAGTAAAAGTAAGAGAATTAAATCCAAACGGATTTTTATGATGCTTTAAGAAGGCTTCGTTTACACTTTCATCGTAACATTCAGGATGTACGCGGAAAACAGAAGTTGCATTGCTTGCCATTGGAGAGTCAACATAAATAGGTACAACAGGAATCTTTTTCTGGTCTGTAAGAAGATGTAAATAGAAAACAAGCTCCTGTGCGCGTTCAATAGCAAATGACGGAATGATGATTTTACCCTTTTTAGAGCAGGCATCGCGGACAATACGTATAAGCTCCTTCATTGCAAGGTCGTGGTTGTCATGCAGCTTGTTTCCGTAGGTAGATTCAAGATAAATATAGTCAGGAGCAGGCATATCTGTTGCCGGATTACGGATAATAGGCTTACACTTACGGCCAATATCACCAGTACAAAGGATACGGGTCTCTTTTTCCGGCTCCCGCGGATTCGGATTTACTGTCATATATGCAAAAGCAGAACCTAAAATATGTCCAGCATCATAAAATTCCAGCTGAACATCCGGTGAAATATACATTTTGCGGTTATAAGAAAGCGAAACAATCTGATTTGCAGCAGCTACACAGTCGTTTTCGTCGTAAAGAGGTTTCCAGCTAAACTTTTCACCCTTTTTACGTGCCTGTTTTGCAAGAAATTCTGCATCGTGAGCCTGAATGCGGGCACTATCCATCATTACAAGGTTTGCAATATCGCGTGTTGCTGGAGTTGCATAAATATTTCCTGTATAACCTTTTCTTGTTAGCAGCGGCAAAAGACCACAGTGATCAAGATGACCATGAGTAAGAATTACACTTTCAAGCCGCTCGTGGTCAATATCAAAATTGCGGTTTTTTTCATCAGATTCTTTTCGTTTACCCTGAAAAGAGCCACAGTCTACCATATAAAAGCGGCCATTTATATCAAAAACGTGTTTTGAACCTGTAACTTCCTCTGCTGCACCCAAAGAAAATGCTTTTATGCTCATATCACAAACTCCTTGTATCTTTCATTTCTATTTTACATGTGGTAATTCATCAAGAGACTTTATATCTGTGGAAACTTTTTGTAATTTTTCTTTTTCATCTTCGTAGGTCTGCTGCTTATGAACATACATTACACTGTCTGCCTGCTGAATATAATCTTCAAGCGAAAGAGAAGATTCCGGATCTGTAATAATAAAACCGCAGCTTATTGTAAGAGGATACGCAAGCTGCATTGCATCAACCTGTGTTTTAAGATTTTTGTTTAACCTTTCTATATATTTTTCAACAAATGCTTCATTCTTGCACTCACCTACTGCTATAAATTCGTCACCACCATAACGGATTCCTACCCAGTGTTCAGGCATTTCATTAAGAAGCGCAGAAGCAACCGTTCGTAAAGCAAGATCGCCGTGCAAATGTCCAAAATTATCATTAATATATTTCATTCGGTTTATATCGGCAAACATAACTGCACAACGCTTGTGGTTTTCGTTAGCTTTTTTAAGGATAGGCACAGCATTCTGTTCCATTCCAAAACGATTGTTCAGGCCGGTAAGTTGATCTGTATTTGAAATATTACGTAGAGCCTTATTCATTTCTTCAAAGCGACTGTTGCGACGATACTGCTCAATATTATAATTCATCTGAATCATATAATGATTAAGCGAAGTATCCTGAATAAAGGAAATTGCATCGCTAAGAACTATATAACCAAAAAGATTGTCATCATAATGCAGGGAAGTAAAGCAATAGACCACAGGCTTATCAGCTTTTTTATAACCTGGAAAAAGATCCTTACGTTCAAAACTGCCGACATATTCTGCTTCGCCTTTTGTTACAGCAACAAGACAGCACATTTTATCTGAGTATTCTTTTTTTATATGGAAGGAACTGCTCACAAAATTTTTACGTGCATTATCATCAATAACATAGTAAAAATCATGCCCCGCAAAATTATTTCTTTCCTTATAAAAATTCAGAAGATTATTTTTAAAACCTTCGTAATTTGAACAGTTAAATATGGCCGATGTCATTTCGGCAGAACGACTTTGAGTTATAATGCTTTCCATTTCATGCTTATAAGCATTTATACAGAATTCGTGTCTGGCAGATTCCGCTGCTTCGGGAGCCTTACAACCACAGCTTTCGTTCTTTACAAAAGAAGAAGAAACAATTACCTGACTTGCATGAGAAATTCCTTCTATTTTTTCCATAAGCTGCCAGGCGGCAATATAACCTATTTTTTCATAATCCTGATAAACAGTTGTAATAGAAGGATAAAATGTTTCGGCATGCGAAATTTTATCAAAACCGGTAACTATAAAATCATCCGGCACAGAAAAACCAAGCTTTTGAAGGCCTATACAGACAGCAATTGCATTATGATCATTTGCACAGATAAAAGCATCTGGACGCTTTTTCTTTTGTGCATATTCCATGGCATAATCCATGGCTACAAGATACTCCCAGTTTGTGTACCTTACATTTTCATCCTTAAGCTCTATTCCATTCTGCATAAGAGCCTGGCGGGTAGCATCAAGACGTTCATTAGAATCTGGATGTTCCTTTGCACCGGCAAGAAAAACTGGATTTTTTATATTATGTTCTTTTACAAGATGGTCAACCATCTCGTACATTCCCTTAAAATTGTCTATACCTACAAAATCAAGACCTTCCAAAGGGAGTCCAACACTTACTGCGGGAATCTTTTTTTCTACAAGCTGACGGGCAATTTTTTCAGGTGTATTAAGAGAATTAAGCATTCCCGAAAAAATAATCACACCATCAAAATCTGTATAATCTGTAAGACTAAAGATTGCATCCTCGCCGTTATTACGGCTTTCTGATTGAGCAAAGGCAGCAAAGCTTAAAAAAAGAAAAACATCAATATTAAGCTTATCCGTAACAGAACGGATTCCTTTTAGAGCATCAGAAATACTTAAATAATTCCAGCCATTTGCAAGGACGGCAATCTTTCTTTTCATCAAAAGACCTTTGTACTAATCTATTCGCCAGAAGACTCGCTTATTAAAGTTATTCAAACCTGTATAATTAGCATATTTATAGATATCCTTTGATTCCCAGTCGGTAATTCTGAATTCTCCACTTGTCTCAGGGAAATCATTATTTCCATATATAGCACCAACTAAATCTATAAATTCATCATTAGACTCGGCTTCATCAAATTCATCCTTGCTAATCCAATTCCAGTAATGTCTTGTTGTACTTCCCTTTTCATAACCAATATAAGCATTATCAGGAATACAATGATAATACAAAAGCCTTACAGATTCGGAGATAGTAAGGCTTGTAATTTTTGTTCCATAAAAAGCCCATCTTTCGACAAAAGAAATATTGCTGCCAAGAACAATATCGCCTTCAAGCTCACTCGCATAGAAAGCACCGTAAGCAATTTCTTTTAATGTTCCCCAATCTGCAATACTCTTAAGTTTTTTGTTTCCTGAAAAAGCAAAATCTTCAATTTTCTTTACAACAATAGGAATCTTAAGTTCTTCTATAACATCTGCAGAAGCTATCAAACGGCTCCAGCCATTATCTTCTATATATACAAGAAGGCTTCCATCCTGGAATACCTTAAGATTAGGATTGTTATGAACAATAAATTTCTTGAACATATTATAGAATGGACGTTTATCCTGATTATTAGGCTGATACATCCAGTCATCACCGCGAGATAAACTCCATATTTCTGTAATATTACTACCCAATACTACAGTAAGCTCATAATGGCGATTACATTCTTCTGGGCAAGCAAAGGTTGTACTTTCAACCTTTACCAAAGAATTCGGGAAGGCAATACCAGTAAGCATTGCACCTGTTGCAGTTGTTATAACATCTGACCAGTATGTACTTGTTATTCCTGTAACTTCTCCCATATCAAGGAACACTTTTGCATCTGAATTAAGAGACTCAAACATTCTGGTATATTTTCTTAAAGAACCTTCAGATAGAATTCTATAACCATTTTCATCATAATCATCAGTTAGGTATGTTGTTGCACCTGTGCCATACAAATGCAGCAGATAATTGCCTGTTAATTCTTTAAGTGAATCCGGAGGATTTTCCGGATCAAGATAGTTTTCGGCTTCTGAATCAACACAGAATGATACGTATTTTCGATCTGGAACTTCGATATTAAAGGTTTTTCCATTTACAGTAAGCTGACAGTTATAAACACCGCCTTCAGCAGTCTTTCCCTCAAAAATGTTATTACTCCAGATTACTGCATTATCACTTATAGAAAGCTTACTGTTTGCAGTTGAAGCAAGCTCCTGTCCCTTATACTTGAGTGATGCTGTATATGTAATATTTTGTGCAACTGTTGTGTCGTAAAGCTTTATCTTTCCGTAATCAACACAAAGATTATATGCATCATCTATAGTCAAAACACCATAAGGTAATTTGTCAGCTTGGTCATCCGTAAGGCTTATTTCTTTTCTTACTTTAGTTCTATAACCGCTGACAGTAACTATATCTTTAAAACTCTTTAGAAGCTTTCCACCCTGTGTATCATAAATCGAAACATCAAATTTATAATCACCATCATCTATATATTTTTTACCGGCACATTCAAGATATCCATTTACAGAAGCAGATGTTTCCCATAAAAGACGATAATACTCACCCTTCGGTTCACGTTTTTCGTAATCCCAATCCGGAGTCCAAACTTCATAATCATATGGCCATGTTTTTAGCTCTACAGTCATAAAACCTGCGCCAGATGAAACTGGAATTTTGTAATCAAAATCAATAATGCTTCGATATGCGAACCAGCTTTCTTTTCTATATTGCTCTGTTTCAAAGGCAAGTGTATTCCAGCCCGGAACAAGAAGAACTTTTTCAAGATATCCGGTCTGAACAGGTGAATAAACTTTTATACCATCTGCTTTTTCTTCGCAAAGTTCATTAGAACAAAGCTCTATACCAAAATTGTAATATTGTTTTCCAAAATTCGTTACATTTCCAAAATTAATTACAGTTTCTTCAAAAACCTGAATAGCATTTTTATTTTCTGTTCTTTTAAAAGTCCAGGAATTTAGAATATCATGTTCAAAATCGGTTACAGACACATCTGTAGATTTACAATAAAGTTTTACTTCATCAACATCATTTTCTGTAAATCCCTGAGGGTCATAAACGGCTCCCCTTCCTGCAAATTTATTAACCGAAAATCTAAGATAACTGTTTCCATCGTTCACAGGCTTTTGATTTTCTGTCAAACCGCTACAAGCCGAAAGAACAGCAAGCATTGTAAGAATTGTTGATATTTTTATGTAATTAAAAAGCTTTTTCATTCTGTCTCTCCTTGTTTTAGTTTCCTAATCTTGTAACCTTAATATTTTTGTAATCATTTGCTTCATTTGTACATTCAATCTTAAAGGTTTGATTACTCATTCCCTTTAATTTATAGAAGAAATTAACTCTAAGTTCATAATCTGAATCACCAATTTCAGTTGCTAAATAGTTCTTAAAATGCAGCTGATCATCTTTGTTCATATGAGCAATTATATCGTAATCAGAATATTCAGAATGTTTGCGTCCAGGATCAAGAATATAATCTCCCAAACCTCTAAACCAATCTTCATAATATCCGGCAGTCAAGTCCTGAGGATTATTTGGTTTAGTAAATACAAACTGCATATCAAGCGAAATACGAATTGCATTACCACCAGAGGCTTTAAACATATTAGATATTTCTTTCTTTTCTGATTCGTTTATAGTAAGGAAAACGTGAGTTTCCTGGGTACCATCAACATTAACCCTTTTTTCTGTTGCAGTATAATTTTTATTTTTTGCATAATTCTGTAGAATCTTAAGATATTCTTTGTCGGTTTCAGATAGAGGAGTATTACTGTTTCCTTCATAACATACAGTGATAATCTTCTTTTTCCAATAATCATCATTTGTATTAGGATTCAGCTGGCCCCAGTTTCCATACAAATCAAAAGTATAATACTGTCCCTTTTCTACAAAAGGCCACAAACCTGTCCATCCAGTCATATCAGATCTCATTTCTGCATCAATCTGAATATTTGTTGTGAGCTCCTTTATAGAGATTCCATCAAATCTTTCATCATTCTGAAGTCTGTTTATGCGGAATTCCAAACCTTTATCTGTCGAAATAAACTCGTATCGGTTATCTTCTTTTACAATATCAACAATTCTTTCACCGGTACATCTTTTATTACCGTTCTTTCCGGCAAAAGAAATTGTGTGCTCACCTTTAGTAGTTAAAGCTTTATAAATTCTTAAGGTATCAGAAGTTTCATCCTGACGGATTTCATCAATATACCAGGTACAGCTATAACCTTGAGCTTCTTCAGGCAGTGTAAACTCCCAGTATTCATTTCCGTAAGAATCTGCACCCTCCGACGGCGCAGCAAGATTAAGCGAAGTAATTTTTTCACCAATACCAGAAGCAACTGTTACAAGTCTTTTATCTTTTGTTATTTCGACTTCAAGTTCAGCTCCTTCTTCGGTTAAAGTCATTTCACTTGACCAGCCGCTGTAAGAAACACTACCACAGGAAACAATTATCTGAGCCTGAATTCTTGCATCTATATAAATATCAGGGAAAGTAAAGGTAACATCTTCAATACCTGAATAATTGATTTTATCTATAGACTTAAAATTTCCGCTGTTTGGATCTGCCCATCCATCAACATAAAGAAAAGCGACAACGGAACATTCTGAATCAGCAGAAGCAGAGCCTTCTCGTGAAGCTTCATAAAAAACCCGTTCAATCACGTCTTTTGGAACACTTATTGAAATCTTTGTTTTCCTAATCGTGTTACCAGAACAGGAAACAAAACACAACATCAAGATATACAAGGCTGCTAACACAGAAGTGCGCACAAAAAGAATACTCTTTTTCATATATTACCCCAAAAGCTTATATCAATGGCGATGCCTGATTATAATTTATATAATTATAACATAGGAATGTCAGAAAATACAGAAAAAAAAACAGACTACTTACATAGCCTGTTTCTTTGTTATAGTTTCATTACAACTTCATTATTGCTTCATTTATTCGTCAAGGGTAATTCGATTTCCTGTATACAGGAAGTAGTATCGTCCCTTAGCAGCAATCAATTCGTCATGAGTTCCGCGTTCTATGATTTTTCCATGCTCCAGAACAATTATTTCATCGGCATTACGGACTGTAGAAAGGCGATGTGCAATTACAAACGTCGTTCGTCCGCTCATAAGCGAATCCATACCCTTTTCAATAAGCGATTCGGTACGTGTATCAATAGAACTGGTTGCTTCGTCCAGAATTAAAACAGGAGGATCTGCAACTGCGGCACGCGCAATAGCAAGCAGCTGTCTCTGCCCCTGACTAAGACTTGCGCCATCACCTGTTATAACAGTATCGTATCCGTTTTCAAGGTGACGGATAAAATAATCGGCATTTGCAAGTTTAGCGGCTTCGTAAACCTGAGCATCGCTGGCATTTAAATTACCGTATCGTATATTTTCACGGATTGTTCCCGTAAACAGGTGAGTATTCTGCTGAACCATTCCAAGAGAATGACGCAAGGAATCCTTGCTTATCTGATTAAGAGGAATACCGTCATAAGAAATCTGTCCGTTTCCAGGTTCTACATCATAGAATCTTGTAAGAAGATTAATTGTTGTTGTTTTTCCTGAACCTGTTGAACCAACAAGCGCAATTTTCTGTCCGGGCTTAGCGTGAATATTTATATCATGCAAAACAGTTTTTTCCGGCACATAGCTGAAGGTAACATGATCAAACACAACCTCGCCCTTAAGTTGTTTGAGCGAATTGTCTGCAGGATTTTTCCATGCCCAGGCACCAGTATTTGCAAAAGACTGTACAAGAGTTTTCTGTCCGTTTTCGTCGGCTTCGTAGGCATTTACAAGAGTAAACTTTCCTTCATCCGGTTCCGGCTGCTCATCGATGATTGCAAAAATACGTTCTGCACCAGCAAGCGCATTCAAAATACTTGTTGCCTGTTGACTCATCATAGAAATTGGCTGGCTGAACGAACGTGTATACTGAAGGAAAGCTGCAATAGTACCAATATCGAGCATACCTGTAAACCAGTTAAGGTTCATCATTCCGCTATGTCCCATAATCATTACTGCAGCACCGCAAATTGCAATAAGTGCATACTGAATGTGACCACAGTTACCCATAAGCGGCCACATAAGACCACCAAAAGTCATGGCTGCCGTTCCGGCTTTACGTAAATCATTTGCAAGTGCGTTGAATTCCGATTTTGCATGTTCTTCGTGATTGAATACCTTAATTACCTTCTGGCCTTCAATCATTTCTTCTATAAAACCATTCATTTTTCCTACGCATATCTGATTCTGACGGAAGGCATTTGCAGAACGTTTTCCTACAAACACCATAAGTCTTGTAACCAGCAGCATTGTAACTACCATTACAAGCGTAAGCATAGGACTAAGCACGAGCATCATTACAAAAACAGAAATTACAGTAATAGAAGACGAGAACAGCTGTGGAATAGTCTGGCTCATCATTTCTCGCATTGTATCTGTATCATTCGTAAAACGTGACATAAGTTCACCGTGAGTATGTGCATCGTAGAACTTAATAGGAAGCTTTTCCATTTTACTAAACAGTTCGCATCTTATACTGAACAAAAGATTTGTAGAAATATAAAGCATAAGTCGTGAGTTACAGTAAGAAGCAATAACACCCATAAGAAACATTACAAGCACACCTACAAGAAGACGTGCAAAGCCTGTAAAGTCTGGATTAGAAGAGCCAATCATCGGAATGATATAGTTATTAAGTGCAGGCTTTATAAGATAACCGCCTATTACTCCACTAAGCGAACTTACAAGTACACAAAGAAGAACTACAAGCCACAATGCCTTGAATCTTCCCATGTATCCGATAATTCTTTTTATTGTATGTTTTGCGTTTTTTGGTTTCTGGAATCCTCTTCGTGGTGGCATTAGTCTTCACCTCCTGCAAGATCTGCGTCTCCGCTACCCTGCTGCTGCGATTCAAATACTTCGCGATAAATCTCGTTGTTTGCAAGAAGCTCGTCGTGAGTTCCAAAGCCGCTTAGCGCACCATCGTCTAAAACAAAAATTACATCTGCTTCTTTTACAGAAGAAATACGCTGAGCAATAATTATTTTTGTAGTATCTGGAGCAATGTCGCGCAAGGCTGTACGGATTCTTGTTTCTGTTGCCGTATCAACTGCCGAAGTACTGTCATCCAGAATAAGGATTTTTGGATTTTTAAGAAGGGCGCGTGCAATACAAAGACGCTGCTTCTGACCGCCGCTGACATTTACACCCCCCTGACCAAGCATTGTTTCGTAGCCGTCCGGGAAGGAACTTACAAAGTTGTCGGCATCTGCAGCCTGGCATGCAGCCTTTATCTGTTCTGGTGTTGCATCAGGGTTACCCCAGCGAAGATTCTCCATGATTGTACCACTGAACAAAACGTTTTTCTGAAGTACCATTGCAACGCTGTCACGCAGGACAGAAATATCATAATCACGTACATCACAGCCGCCGATTTTTACAGAACCCGAATATACGTCATAAAGTCGAGGCAACAGGGAAACAAGCGTAGTTTTAGAAGAACCGGTTCCGCCAATAATTCCCACAACCTGACCACTTTTGATTTTAAGATTTATATCACGAAGTACACAGTTATCAGCTTTTTTGTTATAGCTGAAGCTTACGTTATCAAACTCTACAGAACCGTCTTTAACATTCATCACAGGGTTTGCAGGGTTATCAATATCCGGCACTTCATCAAGAACTTCTATGATACGCTTGTTAGAAGCCTTTACCATAATAATGGAAACAAACACCATACCAAGCATCATCAGCGAAGAAAGAATCTGAGTTACATAAGTAAAAAAGCTTATAAGCTCACCACTGAGCATTGTGCCGCCGACAACCATCTTTCCGCCAAACCACATAACTGCAATCATAGAAATGTACATTACAAGAGTCATAAGCGGCATACTGAAAATAATTACTTTTTCTGCCTTTACCTGAGCAGTACGCACATCATCTGCAGCCTTGCGGAATTTTTCTTCCTCATATTCGCCGCGGACATAAGCTTTAACAATGCGAATACCAACAAGATTTTCCTGAATTGCAGCATTGAGCCCATCGAACTTTTTCATCATCCGTTCAAAACGAGGATGAGCAATGCTCGAAATAATGAGAATGCCGATTGCAATTATCGGGATTGCAATTACAAAGAGCATAGCCATTTTAGGATTGATCCTGAAAGCCATAATAGTTCCCGCAATAAGCATGAACGGAGAACGAATACACATCTGAATGAGCATACGGTAAACGTTCTGGGCCATATTTATATCTGTTGTAAGACGGGTAACAAGAGAAGCAGTGCTGAATTTATCTATATTAGAAAAAGAAAATCCCTGAATCTTTGTAAAAATACGTTTTCTGAGCGTACAGGCAAATCCCTGAGCAGCAAAAGTAGAACAGAAGGTTCCAAGCACTCCGCAGATAAGCGAAATACAGGCAAGCCCAATCATTAAAAGTCCGTAACGGATTACAAACTGAAGATCTCCATCTCCCCCGTTTCCGCCAATTCCATTATCAATAATCTTAGCCATGACAAAAGGTATAATTACTTCCATCATGACTTCGCCAATCATAACTACCGGAGACATTATAGTACTGAAAATGTATTTTTTTTCCAGCCCGGTAAGAAGTTTCTTGAATTTAGACATTCTTTAAATTTATTGAAAAGCGCGAATATAATCAATAAGAAAAATGTATTATACGGGAATAAAAAGTTGTTATGAGAATGGGGGCGGAGCCCAACATCATCAACTTAAGACCACTCTATTTAAAAATTCTAAAATCCATTAGAATTTCTGCATGGGTGGAAAAAACATAACAAGAGCTAACAAAACCTTTTCATTATGGAAATCTAAATGGATTAGAGAAACAGCAAGAGGAAGCCGTAAAAATGTCTTCGTAAGGGTACGAAAAATGAGCGTCTAT
>JAGCTZ010000062.1 GCA_017963165.1 Treponema sp. | reverse complement strand
GCGGCTCTTGAAACAATCGAAGAAAACCGGACGGACGGCGGTCTTGCAAATGTGGCGCTGCTGCACTGCGTTACAAGCTACCCTGCCCCGGAAACTGACTACAATCTCAACGTACTTGAACCTATGAGCAAGATTTTCGGCGTAGACATGGGCGTAAGCGACCACAGCCTTGACCCTGTGCTTGTGCCTGTGCTTGCTACTGCATGCGGTGCTTCTGTAATAGAAAAGCACATCTGCTTAAGCAAAGAAGGCGGCGGACTTGACGACCCTGTTGCGCTTACGCCGGAAGACTTTAAGAAGATGGTCGAAACTGTACGGCAGGCTGAAAATTCCACAAAAGAAGAAACAATAACTGCTTTAAATAGATTTTACGGCGAAGAAAAAGTGCTTGCCGTGCTTGGCAGCGGCGTGAAAAAGCTTGCGCCGTCAGAAAAGGCAAACTACACACGCACAAACCGCTCAATTCATTTTATGCGTGACATGACTGCCGGTGAAAAAATCTGTGACAACGATATTGCGATTCTGCGCACCGAAAAAGTGCTTACTCCGGGGCTTGAGCCGTCGTTCTGGTCTGATATAAACGGCGCAATTATTACAAAAGACGCATCAAGCGGCGAAGGCGTTACGCTCGCCCATCTTATTAAGAAAGACGAACCGGAGATACACAGTCTGCTCAACAAATGCCTGAACGTAGTGAAAAAACACTGAAAGGCTGCAGTGAACCTCTATGTTATCGGCAAGTTATAAAGGAGAATATTCTTAAATAGGTGTGTTTATATCTTGCCGATAGATTTCTTAAAATCTTCAACTATCTTCCAATGGTCAGTCTTATCCGAGCCTATACGTTTAAAGTAATTTAATTCGTTTAACTTTACATTTTCATCAACACAAAACCGCCACTTTGTGCATATTTCCACATATCACTGATTAAATTGGGTTTATATGTCCTGAACTGATTTTGAACGAAAGTCGAATTAAGTATCCTTAAATTATCATTACGATTTTGGATAAGCCTTACATATTGAATATCTGGAATCTTATTGCTTTTTCGAATATTACATGCCGGACATGCCAGAACAAAATTCCATAATTTATCTTCTTTTATGAAGCTCCACGGAATGAAGTGATCCACGTGAATCTCATGTAATTTTTTTCCGCAATAAAAACAATTATACTGTTCAAACTCTTCATAGAGAACCTGCCGGAATACAGACAAATCATCTCTTTGAGGTGTTGCCAGTTCAAGTTTTTCTAAAAGTTTTACAACAACTGATTCATCGTTTATCTTTTCCAAAAACTTAGCCCATGCGTAATAATTGAGTTTTTCAATTTCTACCTTGTATTTGAGCATAAAATTAAAAGCATAAGCATTAAGATATATTCCATCACCTCTCAAATCAAAAGCATAAAGACAATCCTGAAAATCTCTATGCAAAGCACCAATTACATTTCTTCTGCAGTCATTGCTGACCTGTTTTATAATTAACTTACGCTGCACTTCTGGAATTGATATAAATGGAATATCTGCAAATGAAGGTTCATCTTGAATTAATGCCATGAACAGCTGCTCTATTTTTGAATACTCACTCTTTCCATCAGGCAGCATTTGTTTTAAATGATACTTAGTTATCAGATTCCAGTAATTCTCCGCAAACTTTCCAAACAGATTTTCATAGCTTATAAAGAGGCTGTAATCTTCCCCTTCACTGTTAAACAGATTATCAAGAATCGATTTTATGAGACCAAATTTATAAGTTGTCCTTTTTGCCGAACTGTCTGAGAATACATAATTGAACAGCATCCAAAAAGTATCCTCATTTATCGGTCCTTCCCGAAAAGTTCCGGAAGTCTGATTCCATCCTGCTGCCATATATTTTCCTTTATATTTTGAAGAAGGCTCTCTCAACGTCCCCGAATTTTGTTCATCAGAACTTTTATTCCCATTCCATTATAGAAGATTTCATATGACTTAATAAATACTTATTACGCAACAGTAAGCCGTAATACAGCCACATTCAAAAACATTCTTTCTGAAATTACAGAAGACAACAAAGGCATGAATCCTTTCATGCTTCAGTTTGCTGCAATCCTGATTCAAAAGAAAATACTCAAAATGCTTGAACAGGGAAAAGCTGTAAACGTGCTTGACCTTGGTACTATGTACATTGCCTTGAAGTGCAATGCTAAAGGAAAAAGCGACGTTTCTGAAAGCGGAAAGTTTTACATCAAGTTCTCACCTACACCCCTTGCAAACGAGGCAATTTCTTCTTTGAGCGTAGACAAAATCGTTTATGCCGACGGAAGACCTGAAATCACCACAATCACAGACCTTTCAGATACTGAATCAAAAGGCTTTCTTACCACTACAAAGCCATGCCGTCTTACAGGAAGCCGCTTAAAACTCGGTGGTGGCGATTGGGGTATTTACTTTGCATCCGTTGATTCTGAAGGAAAAATGAGTACGGATGAAACTACATGGGTAAAAGTAGATGAAGAAAACATCTTCCGCAACAAGCCGACCGAACTGAACTTCTTTGTTCCATCTT
>JAGCTZ010000061.1 GCA_017963165.1 Treponema sp. | reverse complement strand
GACCAGGTAAACAGCGCGTCGGCACTCTGGAAGCGTCCTAAGAGCGAGCTCAAGCCGGAAGACTACAACGAGTTTTATAAGACAATCGGTCACGACGGACAGGATCCGCTCCACTATGTTCATACTCACGCAGAAGGAACTCAGGAATATACAACTTTGTTCTACATTCCTCAGACTGCTCCTTTTGATATGTACCAGGCAGATTACAAGAGCGGCGTAAAGCTTTATGTAAAGCGCGTTTTCATTACTGATGATGACCGCGAGCTTTTACCTAGCTACCTGCGATTTGTTCGTGGTATTATCGACAGCGAAGACCTACCTCTCAATGTTAGCCGTGAGATTTTACAGCAGAACCGCATTCTTGATAACATCCGCACTTCTTCTGTAAAGAAACTTCTCGGCGAGTTTAAGAAGATGGGTGAAGCCGCAGACGCCGCCCGCAAGACACCAGAAGACAAACGCACAGACGAAGAAAAGAAAGCAATTGAAAAATGGGCCAAGTTTGTTAAGGCCTTTAACCGTCCTATGAAGGAAGGTTTATACAGCGACTACTCAAACCGCGAAGAAATTGCAGAAATTGTCCGCTTTAAGAGCACCGACGCTAGTGGTACTGGAGAGGACAACTACACAAATTTCGCTGCTTATGTTGAAAGAATGAAGCCGGAACAGAAGGCCATCTTCTATATCAGCGGTTCTGACGAAAAGAACCTGCGTGCTAACCCACTTCTTAAAGCTTACACAGACAAGGGCTTTGAAGTTTTGATTATGGACGACGACATTGATGACATCGTTATCCCGGGCTTTGGCAAATACAAGGACTACGAGCTCAAGGCAGTAAACCGCAGCGGTGCTGATGAAGATCTTGTAGACAACAAAGAAGAAGCCAAAAAGAAGGAAGAAGAGTTCAAGCCGGTAACAGACAAAATCAAGAAGGCACTTGGCGACAAGGTTAAGGAAGTTAAGCTCAGCAAAACTTTGAGCGGCAACAACCCTTCTTGTATCGTTGTAGACGAAAACGACCCGAGCTACCAGATGATTCAGATGATGAAGGCTATGGGACAGACTGGTCCAGAACTCAAACCAATCCTCGAAGTAAACGGCGACCACCCTATTCTTGCAAAGATTAAGGATAGCGACGATGAGGCGCTCATTGCAGACGTTAGCGAAGTTCTGTTGAGCCAGGCTCTTCTTATTGCAGGCGTTGAGCTTAAAGAACCAGCTGCCTTTGTTGAGCATTTGAATAATTTGTTGAGTAAGTAAAATTGAAAAACCAACCTGAGACAACTTGGGTTGGTTTTTTTATTTTAAAAATGGAAAATCTTTCATTCTTATGTTACAATTTGAATAATGACTGTTATAAACGGCAAGTTTGAATGGGATTCAGAAAAAGATGAAATTAACAAGAAAAAGCATGGCTTTTCTTTTTCTGAAATTCTTGATGTGTTCGATGATCCTTTTTTTCTAGAACGATATGATACTGAGCATTCCTCATTAGAAGAAGAAAGATTCATTGGACTTGGAGAATCTGGTGGTGCTGTTATAGTAATGACAGCATATACCGAACGTGAGCGTATAAGATTAATATCCGCCCGTTTTGCTACTGAATCAGAAAGGAAATTATATTATGACTCCAGAACGAATAGCTGAATTAAAGAATAGACCCATTGATCTCTCAGACATACCTGAAGTAACCCCTGCACAGGCTAAAGAATTTTACCCAAGAAGTTTAAAGGAAAAGATTCAAACCATTTATAATCTTTTTGACAAAGATAATTTACTTTGGCTTGAACAAAATGGTTCATCAAATAGAGGCGCAATAAACAATCTTCTCGAAAAACTTAGAAACGGGACACTTAGTTTGGCTTAAAACAAAATAATTATTTTATAACTTATGGTATCTTTAGCAATTCTGATTCCAGCAATAATCGCAATACTTACTTTAGTAATATTTTTCTCAGTCCTCTATTTAAAACATAGAAACAAACTAAACAAAGAATTACAAGAAAAGCTTTCCTATTTCCAGGAACAGATAAAAGCCTTTTTTGAAGAATACTTTGACTTACAAAAGCAGTACATTTCTGAAGAATCAGAAAATGCAATAATTTCTAAATGGGAATCTCTTTATTCAGAGGTAAAGAAGTTCCACGTAACAAAGAAAAATGATTCTGCAGAAATCGGTTACTTCAAAAAAACATATTCAAATCTTCATAAAGAAATATCTGATATAAATGCAGAAATAAAAAGAAGGGAATCTGTTAAAGAACTTTCAGAATCTGTATCAAATTTCTTTTCAGAACTTTTCAAACAAACAGAACAATATGTATCACATAAAACTTCAGAAACTTTTATTTCTAAATGGGCTTATCTATCCCAAGATGCTAAGATAATAGATATAAGAAAAACAGATGATGAGTATGAAGAAATAGAACGCTTCAAAACTGTTTATTCTTCCCTCTCAGAATATTTTGACTCCGCAAATAATCAATTCATTCAAAATGAATCTGTAAAATATGATTTTCTTTTTTCAAAAATAGACGGTAAATCTTTAGATGACCAGCAAAGAACTGCTGTTATAAATAATGAAGACAGGATTCTTGTTTTAGCTGGAGCTGGAAGCGGCAAAACTCTTACAATCTCTGCAAAAATAAAATACCTGTATGATATAAAAAAAGTTACTCCAAAAGAAATACTTCTTATTTCCTTTACAAAAAAATCTGCACAGGAAATGACAGAACGTATTCAAAAGAAACTTAATATTCCCGTAGAAGCAACAACCTTCCATAAATTAGGCTTAGACATTATCAAGAAAGCAAATGATTTCAGACCGGAAATAGCAGATGAAAATTCTCTTGCACAATTCGTTCATAACTTTTTTGAAAATGAAGTTGTAAATCATCCGGACCTTGTAAAAGCTCTTACAGAATATTTTGCATACTTCCTTGAAATTCCTGATGACCTTGAGAAGCATTCTTCCCTCGGTGAACTTTATGAAGAAGAAAAAAATGCAGACCTCGAAACACTAAAATCAAAATATGACAGAGAAAAGTACATTAAGCAAACAGGCATTGAAAAATCAAAAGCCTATAAGACTTTAAACAATGAACAGGTAAAGAGTATTGAGGAAACTAAGATAGCAAACTTCCTCTTCATGAATGGTATTAAGTATGAATACGAAAAGCTTTACCCTTTTGAAAGTGATGATCCACAAAGAAAAGCTTACAGGCCTGACTTTTATCTTACAGATTACGATATATACCTTGAGCACTTTGGAATCTCAAAAGATTTTACAGTCCCATGGCTTTCACCAGTAGAAGAAAAAAAATATCTTGATGGCATCCAGTGGAAACGAGCTTTCCATCAGGAGCATAATACCAAGCTGATTGAAACATATTCTTATTACAGTTCAGAAGGTATCTTGCTTAAAAAGCTTCAGGAGATTTTGGAGCAAAATGGTGTTGTACTAAAAGCCCGCGATTTTACAGATGTTTTCAATACTGTATATGCCAGCAAGTCTAATAAATACTTTTCCGAGTTTATAAACCTCTGCTGTACATTTATAAATCTTTTCAAATCAGATAATTTCAAGATTGAACAGATTGAAGAATTAAAGAAAGCCTATTGTGAATCAGAACCAAGTGAATTCCTTTGTGACAGAACAGAGCTCTTCCTGGATATTATAAAAATAATACTCTCAGAATATCAGAATTCTCTCACCAGTAATAATTCAATTGATTTCTCAGACATGATTAATATTGCTGCAGAAAAAGTTGAAGCCGGTTGTGAAATAATTCCTTACAAATATGTAATCGTTGATGAATACCAGGACATTTCAAAATCACGCTTTAATTTCTTAAAAGCAATAGTCGATAAAACAAATGCAAAACTCTTCTGTGTCGGTGATGACTGGCAGGCGATCTACAGATTTGCTGGTAGTGATATTTCACTCTTCACAGATTTTGAAAAATATTTCGGTTATACAAAAATATTAAAAATCGAAAAGACTTACCGCAATTCTCAAAATCTTATCGATGAAGCATCTCGCTTTGTTTTACAGAATCCTTTGCAATTAAAGAAGCAGCTTCGTTCAGATAAAAAACTTGAATACCCTCTCGTATTCTGGGGGTATGATGAAGAACCTTATAAGGCCCTTGAACAGGCAATCAATAAAATTATTTCAGAATTTGGCATTAACTCATCTATATTAATTCTTGGAAGAACAAATCATGATAAAGATATCTTAAAAAAATCTGGCCTCTTTAGATTCTCAATAAATAATCGTCAGGAAGTAATTGATTACATAAAAGTTCCGGAAGTTCAAATTGACTTTCTTTCAGTCCATAAATCAAAAGGTCTCGAAGCTGACAATGTAATTCTGCTTAATTTCAAAAATGACAAACTCGGTTTCCCTAATCAAATTGCCGATGATGATGTCTTAAATCTTGTTCTTACAAATGCTGAAAAATACAAATTCGCAGAAGAACGCCGCTTATTCTACGTTGCAATTACAAGAACAAAGAACAGAACCTTTGTTTTAACTGATAATAAGAATCCTTCTCCATTTTTCAAAGAGTTCAAAGAATCAGATTCTGTCTGCTTTGTAAATATTAAAAAGATAGATCAGGAAAAACAAACTTTGTGTCCTTTGTGTAAAACAGGTATACTTTATAAAGTCCAGCATGAAGGAAGATATTTTGTCGGCTGCTCTAATTTCCCTAAGTGCGATTATACATTAAGAGATGCAACAATTTTACTCAATCCTAAAAAATGCCCAGCCTGTGGCGGCTTCCTTGTAAAACGCAAAGGCAAGAATCATCACTGGTTTATCGGTTGCACAAATTACCCTTATTGTGAATATACGGAAGACATAAAAAAAGAAAATAGCGATAAGTGGTTATAAAACAACTTAAACTCTAGGGCCCTTCGACAAGTTCAGGAATCCCGTTTTTATATTACCTCTTCAAACATCTTTATAATTGTGTCCAGCAATTGGGTGTTTGGAGAGTTTTTTTCTTTGCTGCGCAGAATATCGTCGTGGGCCATATCTTCGTAAAGCATAAAGCTTACACGCGGGGTGTCTTTAAAAGCCTTATAATAAATATCGTAACCGTATTCAACAGGAACCATGTCGTCTTTTGTGCCGTGAATGACCATGACACGGGCATCTGATTTTTTGATTCCTTTTACTCCGGTGCTAAAGCTGTACTTTCCGTATTTGAAAAATTCGTGAATATAAAAGAATGGCATAATGGCGTAAACAGCGTCTCCGGCCATATTTTTTCCTTCGGACAGAAACATATCTCCGGAGCTTACAAAGCCGGCAATCTCTGCAACAGCTTTTACTTCGGGATGATAATTCAGAACATCAACTACGCTGTAGCCGCCCCAGCTGTGACCGCATAAAACAATAGGCAGCTCAGGGAAATTGCCGCTTTTTTCTACAAAAGAAATTGCATAATTAAGATCTATTACTCCCTGCGGAAGCCCGCCTACGCCATCATTTTTTCCAAGACCCTGGCTTTCGTCATTGCCTGTTGCATCGTATGCAAAAACAAGAAAACCTTTGCGGGCAAAATACTCTATAAAATCCATATAGGTAGTATGTCCGCCTCCTCCAAAGCCATGAGCCATAACAACAAGGGCTTTGGGCGAAACACCGTCCGGCGCTTTTTTGGAAGAATATAAATATCCTGTAAGTATCTGCCCCTTGTTTGATTTAAACTGATACTGGGTGCGGCTTAATCCTTCGTATTCGCTTACATAATGTCTGTTTTTCTCGGACGAAGTAATGCGGATATCAAAGTTTTCTTTGTAAACGGTCACCGTGCCAAACCACAAAACCGAAACAATTAATACGACAATAGAGAGAAGGCAGATTAAAATAACTTTAAGTGCTTTTGCGAAACGTTTTGATTTCATAATATAATTTTACAGGACAATCTTCAGGTCTGCAAGAAAATTACTGTCTCGTTGTGATTATCACTTCTTTTTGATACTATGAGAAGATGCCAAAACCAAACTGCTTTTACAAAGACGGACTAAAATTCTCCTGCCAGCGATGCTCGTTTTGCTGCGGACATTCGCCGGGGTATGTCTATTTGTCACGCGCCGACCTGGACAGGCTTTGCCAGGGCACCGGGCTCTCTTACAAAGAGTTTGTTTCCAAATATTGCCGCTGGGCCGATTACTACGAAGGAAAAACTGTTCTGTCACTTATTGAAAAAAAGAACTATGACTGCATCTTGTGGGAAAACGGCTGCTCTCTTTATGAACACCGCCCTTCGCAATGCCGCACTTACCCTTTCTGGGCGTGGGTCGTAAAAGATAAAGCAACCTGGGATGATGTTGCCACAGAATGCCCAGGAATGAATAACCCCAATGGCAAGCTATGGTCCTATGAAGAAATTGAAAAAAACAGGCAGGAATATATTGCCAACCAGCCGCTCACTCGCGAAGAGGTTCTGGCATTAATAAAAGATTAGTCTCATTGCGGTCCCTGCCCTTCGACAGGCTCAGGGACCACGAGGGCCGCACGCCTTTGGGCATCCACTTTAATCCACTCTTCCAGCGACAACGGTTTATAATCACTGAACATACAAAAAGTATTTATCATCTGACACGGAATTGGTCCCGTTATACCTTTGGCATTTGTCACCACAGTGCGCCTTGTAATTTCCTGAAACTCATTTACAAGCTTTTCATCGGCACTGTTATGAACATGCCCGTAAAGCATATAAGTTCGCGGCGACCCGTCAGACTTTCTAGTATGCTGATGATTATAACAGAACGTTGGATAATGGCTCAAAATTACAGTATTTCCATGGTCGTCCAACTCGGCATAAGGTTTAATCCATTCAAAGCGGTCGTAATCTACACCGTCACGACCAAGCCAGTCTTTGTCGTGATTTCCTTCTATCAAACAGATTTTTCCGTTCAAACGGTGCAAAATGGCATTTACTTCGTGAGGTTTGCGAGTTCCAATAAAATCACCAACCACAATTACAATGTCGCCGCCCTGCACCTTGGAGTTCCATTGCGAAATCATATAACTGTTCATTGCCTCGGCAGATTCAAAACCGCGCATATCCAGCTGAGTATTGAGTTGACTGTGATAAAAATGTAAATCAGAAATATATAATTTCATATTATAAATACTGTGTCATTATAAAAGCACCCTTCGACAGGCTCAGGAACCCCAAATGAAAGCCTGTGGTCCCTGAGCTTGTCAAAGGGCAACGCAATGACAGAAGTCTTTTATCATCCTAAATTTTTTATCTCTTTATCATATGTTCCTTTGAGCAGAATACAGCAGACAACCAGCGCCAGGAATTCAGCAATTGGGAAGCCCCACCAGATATTGTCAATTTTTCCTGTAAGCGAAAGCAGCCATATAGCCGGCAAAAGGAAAATCAACTGACGCACAAAGCTTATAACCATAGACTGAATACCTTTACCAAGCGCCTGGAAAACAGAACTCAAAATGATACTGAAGGCCGCAATAGGGAAATGAACAGCAATAATACGCAGAGCCGGAATACCAATCTTGAGCATTTCATCCGAAGCAGCAAACAAAGCCAGAAGCTGAGCCGGGAACAATTCAAACACCAGAACGCCAACCATCATAATCATACAGGCAGCAATACAGCTAAGCTTTATAGTCTTCATAACTCGCTGTTTATTTCGGGCACCAAAGTTATAACCAACAATTGGAACCGAACCATTATTCAAACCAAACACCGGCATAAATACAAAGCTCTGAAGCTTAAAGTAAACACCGTAAACAGCAATAGCAGTTGTTGTAAACGAACCAAGAATTATATTCAGGAAGTAAACCAGAATAGAACCAATAGACATTACAATAATCGAAGGAATACCAACCGCATAAATCTTTCCGATAATCTGGCCTTCCGGCTTGAGTCCCTTGAACGAAAGATGAATTTCCTTGTTTTTGCGAATATTCAAAATAAGCGAAACAGTCATAGCCGCAAACTGACCAAGAACAGTTGCAACAGCCGCTCCCGCAATACCCATCGCAGGGAACCCAAGCAAACCAAAAATCAAAATAGGATCAAAAACAAGATTGAATGCCGTACCAGTAAGCTGCGAAACCATAGAAAGCCCCGTCTTACCGGTAGACATCAAAAGACGTTCAAAAGTAATGGAGCAGAAAACTCCGGCACACGCAATAAGACAGATTCTCATGTAAGTAACGCCGTATTCAATAATTTCGACATTATCTGTCTGACTCTGGAAATAAGGACGAGGAACAACAAATCCCACAATCATAAAGATAATAAAGCCGCAGATTGTAAGGAAAATACCATTGTTTGCAACCTTATCAACTTCTTCAAAATTCCTTTCACCAAGACGGCGCGAAAGCAAAGAGTTAATACCAACTCCAGTACCAATAGCAACCGAAAACATAAGGTTCTGTACCGGAAAAGCCATAGAAACCGCAGTAAGGGCATTCTCCGAAATACGTGCAACAAAAATACTGTCTACAATATTGTAAAGCGACTGCACAAACATAGAAATCATCATCGGCAGCGACATAGACAGCAAAAGCTTGCCCAGCGGCATGTACCCCATTTTATTTTCTGCTCTAGGGGCGTTATTCTGTTCTTTAATATCTGACATAATGTTGTAATTATATCTGAATGAAAAAATTTGTGGAATAGGATTTTAGATTTTATAATTCATGGCGCATTTTGCCCGCCTGCGGCGGGCAAAACCGGGCTTTTCGGGGCTCCGGCTTTCGCCTCCGACCACGCTTCCGCGTGTTTTCGCTGCCGCTCACCCCTACAATCCCTTGCGCTTAGTTCTTAACCGTAAAGTATCCCGGAGAAGTTGTACCGCCATCTACGCGGGCGTAGGTTTTGTCGATTTTTTCTGCATCATATTCTGTGCCGGCGCCACCGACAAGATTGTTACATTGCTCGAACATAACATCATTATAATCCAAATTTTCAGAACTTTCCCAATCTGCATCAGCCGCAACAAAAATCGTGGTGAGATTGCTACAATATCCAAAAACATCTTCTATGCCTATAACATTATTTATGTCAAAATTACTGAAATCCAATGTAACAAGTTTACAACAGAGAAAAAACATCCCATTCATGTATTTAAGTTTACTTGTGTTAAAATTACTTATATCCAGTGAAGTAAGTTTTTCGCACTCTTTGAAGGTATTATCCATACTTTCAACTTTGCTTGTATCAAACATACTTACATCAAGAGATATAAGACTATTAGTTCCACAGAACATATTACCCATATTCTTGACAGTTGAAGTATCAAAGTCACTGGTTTCAATATATGTCAACTTTCGCATAAATTGGAACATATAACTACTGTTTTCATTCAGTCTGAGAATCCCACCTTCCGGCAAATAGTAATAAATTGTCTTGCTTTCCTCGTCATACCATACGGGAACAGAAGTTTCCGCACTATCAAGATAGAATGTGGCATTTGCGGGAGAAGAGGCGCTTGCTCGGAATGATGTCGCAGTAGACGCATTTAGGTTTTCGGAATCGCTGAATATTTCATTTATATCGGAACCTTTCTTTAGATCAAAATAGGTAATGTCAAAAGCACGTGCATACAAAGACTTGTCTCCCATGCTTCCTTTTTCGATTACAGAAACCTTGTTGCCACCTGTCTCCGCATCGAACCAGAGATATATAGTTGAGCCATTTCGAATTGATTTTATACCGAAGTCGTTGCTTTCAACCGTGTAAGTCGTTGTATTCAAGTTTTCTATGTTTGAAGGAAGACCACTGTATGAAATTGTGTATTCAATAGGTGTGAATAAGGCTGTATAGGTCTCGTCTGTTGTGAAAGAAGTCTGTATTGTTTTGTCCCATGCAACAGTACAACCTGTCTTAGCAGGCAAAGAAGGAGCGCTGACTGTTGCGCCATATTTTTCACTTATAACTTTATCTGCTGTGGTATTGTCGCTCCAGGCTCCGTTGCCTGCTTTGAATGTAAGATTTATGATGTCTCTATTATAGTAGATTTTTACTACAGTAGAACCATTTCCCGCAATTGTAGCTTGCGAGAATGACTGTGCGGTAAAGCCATCGTAGGTTTTTGCTGTAGCAGCAGTTGGCCCATTAGTTGTACCGGTGAGGTTCTGTGTATCGCCTGTAACAAGCGTATATTCGTCGTCGTTAAGATTTTGCTTATAATGTTCTACCGTGTAAGCAGTGTTTGTATTAGCCGTCCATGTTGCCTTTGTTGTAATTGCGCTAAGAGTATCTGGTAGCGCAGGATTCCAACTTTGGAAAGTGTAACCTGTTTTTTTCGGATCTGTCGGTTTACTGTAAGATGCACCCCATCTTCCCGACACAGCAGCGATTTCGGTTCCACCGTCCGTATTAAAGGTAAGTGTTACATTTTCGCGGTCATATTTGATTTCTATAACAGTAGATCCGTCTGCTTTTATTGTCTTTTGTTCGACTGTCTGTGCTGTAAAATGTTCATATATCTTTGATTGTGCAGATGTCGTTGCTCCTGTTTTTCCAGTAAGTGTTTGTCTGTCGGCAGTTACTTCGGTATAACCATCATTGTCTGCATTCTGTTGCAGGTGCTTTACTGTGTAATTAATGTTACTTCTATTGTATTTGATTTCAATTACAGTTCCGCTTGCAGAAATTGTTTTCTGCGAAAATTCTTGTGCTGTAAATCCTTCATAAGTCTTTGCACCTGCAATTGTCTGTTCGCCTACGTTGCCGTTTTTTGTTTCTCTATCGGCTTCAACTTCGGTATAATTGTCATCATTAACATTCTGTTTAAGATGTTTTACGGTATATGTTGCAGGAATAGGATTTTCTGTCCACTTTGCATAAAGCATAATATTCTTTGTGATTTTAGTAGCAAAATCAAATATCTCTGTAAGTTCGCTATCTAAATACCAGCCTTCAAAAGTAAAAGTTTTTGTTTCGGTTGCATTCTTTGTAGGATCCACAGGTTTGCTAACTGTTTTGCCGCTTTTAATTTTCTGCGCGTCTACCGCAGTTCCGCCGTTTGTTTCGAAAGAAACGGTGTATATCTTTGGTTCATCGTCTGGTTCATTAATACATGACACAAAACCCATTGTAAGTACCATTGCCATAGCAAGTACGGCAAGCCATGAAAATTTTTTCATAAAAAAATTCCTCCTTTTTAGTTTTCCTTTTCAGGTTTTTGTTAAAATAAAAAGGACACAGCTTCGGTCATTTTTTACAGACCAAATTTCTGTG
>JAGCTZ010000060.1 GCA_017963165.1 Treponema sp. | reverse complement strand
CATTAGTTCCAATTTTTACAAGTACAAAATTCATAACAAAACTATAGTTATTCTATCAGAAAGAAAAGCAGGAGATGCAATATGGAAACTGAAAGAATAACAGAACATCCAATATTAGGGGTTCCTGAAAAAGGTGCTCTGGTGACATTTACTTTAGATGGTAATGAAATGCAGGGGTACGAAGGGGAACCTATTGCTGCTGCTTTACGAGCCGCAGGAATTCTTAAACATCGCGAAACTTCAAAACAGCATAAACCACGAGGAATTTTCTGTGCAATTGGAAGATGTACAGATTGCGTAATGGTTGTGGATGGTGTTCCAAATACACGAACTTGTATAACTCCATTAAAAGCAGGAATGAAAGTGCAGACACAATATGGTTGTTCTGCTGAAAAAACTTGGTAAGGCAAGCAGGAGATGTATTATGGAAAGATATAATTTAATAGTAGTAGGTGCAGGTCCTGCCGGACTTAGTGCTGCAATAGAATCGGCAAAGCGTGGAATGTCTGTAATGGTTTTTGATGAAAATCATAAACCCGGAGGACAGCTTTTTAAGCAGATTCACAAGTTCTTTGGTTCAAAAGAGCATAAAGCAAAAATCAGGGGATTTAATATTGGAACAGAACTTCTTAAGGAAGCTTCTGATGCAGGTGTTCAGGTAAAGCTTAATGCGACTGTTATTGGAATCTTTGAAAATAAGGAAGTTACTGTTAATCACGATGGAGCGATACATCATTACAAGGCAGATAGCGTAATTATTGCAACTGGTGCAGCAGAAAATATGGTTCCATTTGAAGGCTGGACTTTGCCGGGAGTAATTGGTGCCGGTGCTGCTCAAACAATGATGAATCTTCATGGTGTAAAGCCTGGAAAAAAGATTTTAATGCTGGGAAGTGGAAACGTTGGTCTGGTAGTAAGTTTTCAGCTTCTTCAGGCTGGCTGCGAAGTTGTCGCACTTGTTGATGCGGCTCCTAGAATTGGCGGTTATGGTGTTCATGCAGCAAAGGTTGCTCGTACAGGAGTTCCTTTCTATCTTGGTTATACAATCAAAAAGGTTATTGGTACTGAAAAGGTTGAAGGTGTAATTATTGGCAAGGTTGATGAACACTTCAAAATTATTCCTGGAACAGAAATAGAATTAGATGTCGATACAGTCTGCGTTGCAGTTGGTTTGTCTCCGATGAGTCAGTTATTAAAAATGTCTGGCTGCAAAATGGAAGATAATCCTAGACGGGGCGGCCAGGTTCCAATTGTTGATGAATATGGCGAAACTTCTGTTCCTTGTTTATTTGCAGCAGGAGATGTAAGTGGAATAGAAGAAGCAAGTTCAGCCATGATTAAAGGAAGAATGGCAGGACTCAGGGCAGCCTACAAGCTTGGCTTCACAGAAGAAAAGGTTATGACAGAAACAGAAACTGTCTATGCAAAAGATTTGGACAGTCTGCGTCAGGGAATGTTTGCTCCAGCTAACCGTGGCAAGCTGATTGAAAAAACTGATGAAGGAATACCAACTTCAATGAATCTTTTAACTAAGGGCTTTGTTGCAGAAGATGAAATTGAAAGATATCCGGGAGTAACCCATCAGAAGGGAATCCATCCGGTAATTGAATGTACACAGAATATTCCTTGTAACCCATGTCAGGATGCATGTAAGAAAAACTGCATTAAGATTGGTTCCTGTATTACGGCACTTCCTGTTGTTACTCCAGATAATTGTGGATGTACAGGCTGCGGTATGTGTGTAGCATCATGTTCCGGACAGGCAATATTCCTTGTTCATGAAGATTTTGAACCTGGATTTACAAGTATAACCCTTCCTTACGAATTCCTGCCGCTTCCTGAAAAGGGAACTGTTGGAAAGGCTTTGAGTAGAAGTGGCCAAGCTTTATGTGATGCAGAGATTGTTGGAGTAAGAAGTGCAGGAGCTTTTGATCATACTCATCTTCTTACAATGAAAGTTCCAAATGAATATGGATATAAGGCTCGCTTCTGGCGCCTGGAAAAATAAAAAGGAGACCGCTGTATGATGAATGACAGATCAAGAGATATAGGAGAATTTGTTCCAATGCCAGATGATGACATGATTATCTGCCGTTGTGAAGAAATTACAAAAGGCGAAATAAGAAAAGCTGTTCATGCTGGAATGTTTACAATGCAGGAGATAAGAAGATATTTAAGAGCAGGTATGGGGCTTTGTCAGGGGCAGACTTGTTCTAAGCTTGTAAAAGGAATAGTTGCAGCAGAACAAAAAGTAAGTCCTGCTCTTATTAATCCGGCTACAAGCCGAGGGCCTATAAGACCAACAGAAATGAAAACGCTTGCTTCGGAGGTATTATAAAATGATGACAAAGGCTGATGTTATAGTTATAGGTGCTGGAATAGTAGGAAACGCTACAGCTTATTATCTTGCAAAGAAAGGAAAAAAAGTAATTGTTCTTGAAGCAAGTGATTATATTGGAAACGGTGGTTCCAGCCGCAATGGTGGTGGAGTGCGACAATCAGGACGTAACCCAAAAGAATTACCATTAATGAAATGGGGAGTTCAGAATATCTGGCCAACCTTAAGTGAAGAACTTGGAGTTGATACAGAATACACTCAGGAAGGAAACTTACGTTTAGGTAAAAATGATCAGCATAAGGCTATTTTGCAGAAACTCGCTGATGGAGCGAATGCCTGCGGTGTCGAAGTAAAAATGATTGATGCTGCAGAAGTAAAAAAGATTAATCCTTATTTAAGTGATGAAGTTACCTGTGCTTCCTGGTGTCCGACAGACGGTCATGCAAACCCTCTGACTACAACTTTGGGATATTATAAAAAGGCTCGTGAATTGGGAACTGATTTTATAACAGGAGCTCCTGTGAGCCGAATTGTTACCAGAGCTGGCAAGATTACAGGTGTTGAAGCTGGAGAAGGTGATGAAAAAACATTCTTTGAAGCCGAGACTGTAGTAGTTGCTGCAGGTTATGAAAGTAATGCAATTCTTGAAACTGTAGGAATAACTATTCCAATGCATAAACGTGCGCTTACTTGTCTTGTTACAGAAGCTGAACCTCAGATGTTCAGACAAATGCTTGGTACTGCCATGGCCGATTTCTACGGACATCAGACAAAGCATGGTTCTTTTGTAATGGGTGGAACAGATGGTTTTGATGAATGTCCTGCTCATATAGATGATTCATATCCACTGGTTGGTTCAAGTATGATTAGTGCAACAAGCCGTGGAATCCTGGGGTATTTCCCAATGCTGGAAAATGCAAAGATTGTTCGCGCCTGGGGCGGATATGGAGATTTCTGTGTGGATGGATGTGCAACAGTAAGTAAGGTAGATGAAGTTCCTGGGCTGTATGTTGAATGTAGTTTTACAGGACATGGTTTTGGAATTGGACCTGCAGCAGCTTACAACATTGCAGAATTAATCTGTACAGGTTCCTGCCCGGCAGATATCAGTCCATTGAGATACGACAGATTCAAGCCGGCAAAATAGCAAAAGAAATTGACAAAGGGTTCTTTTTCCAGCATACTTTGGAACATTGGTGCAAAGGTGTACTTGGGTAACCCCATATATACCTTTGCACTTTTTTTTATTTTAAAGGATTTTTCCCATGAAAAAGAACCAGGCCCTTATTTCAATTCAGCCATATTTTGTTATGGAATCAGATAACTTCTGTCAGCATATATTAATCGAAAATGGCATTTCACATTTCTTCAGTTTTTCAAATAATTCAAGTCAGGATATTACACTGCCTTTATTAGTAGACAGCTGCAGTAATTTAATCTTTGAATATAAAGATGGAAGTGTGAGAACACATCTGATTGGAATTACAGTTGAAAAGCGTACTTTTTCAGTCAAAAAGAATGCAGACTATTTTGGTGTCAGACTTCAGCCAAGTGTTACAAAATTTGTAAAAGAATATACCCCAAAGGAATTAGTTGGAAATATCGTTATATTAGATGATTTACCTTCTACCAGAGACTTCTGTAAAAAAATGGGCGAACAAAAGAATTTTAACAGCCGCATGCTAACCTTTTTACAGGAATATTCAAAGTTCCAGGCTTATGAAAATGGAGATACCAAAGATACTTTATTCAAGCAGATTTCAGATTTAATTATTCAACGTAAGGGAATAGTAAAAGTCCGCGAATTAGAAGAATTGTCCGGCTATTCTTCCAGATATATCAACAAGATTTTTGATAAAGAACTTGGCTTAAGTGCTAAACAGCTTTGTAATTCTATAAAATTTCAGTTTTTATTAGATGATATGAACAAGGGAATTGGAGACAGTTTTACAAGTATTGCTTCAGAATATAATTTTTATGATCAGGCTCATTTTATTCATGAATTCAAGGAGTTTTCCGGAAAGACTCCAGGAGAATATGCGGAAGAAGTAGAAAACAAAAAATATATTAGTTCTATTAAAAATATTTAGTTTGAATAAATAGTTCCTTTTTTTACAATTATACATTGGAGATAATTTGTAGAATCCATTCATAAGTTATAAAAACAAGGGCAAAGCAAAGGCGCTGGATTATTTTGAAAATCCGGCGCCTTTTTTGTTTCTAGAAGGAGGATTAACATGGCATACCCAAAAATTGACTTTTTATATCTTAATGAACAGGACATGATTGCAGCTGGGGTAAAAGATATGAAGGGCTGCATCGAAGCAATGGAAGAGATGTTCAAGCTTATGAAAGTTGGAAACTACAGAATGGGAGGTGCAAATGGTAACTCTCACGGAACAATGGTTACCTTCCCGGCAAGTTCACCATTCCCAGAAATGCCTGTAGATGGTCCAGACCGCCGCTTTATGGCAATGCCTGCATATCTTGGTGGAAAATTTGATATGGCAGGAATGAAATGGTATGGCTCAAACGCAGAAAACAGGGAAAAGGGGCTACCACGTTCAATTCTTATGCTGACTTTGAATGATAAGGATACTGGAGCACCTTTGGCTTATATGAGTGCAAACATTCTTTCTGCTTATCGAACAGGTGCAGTTCCGGGAGTTGGTTATAAGTATTTTGCTCCAGAAGATTCTAAGGTAATTGGAATTGTAGGACCTGGAGTTATGAGCAAGACAGCTCTTGCAGCGGCAATGGCAGTACGACCAGGAATTGAAGTTATCAAGGTAAAAGGCCGAGGTAAGGCAAGCCTTGAAAAATTTATTGCTGACGCAAAGAAGGATTATCCGTCAGTAAAAGAAGTATATGCAGTAGATACAATAGAAGAAGCTTGTAGAGATGCAGATATTATTTCTGTCAGCACATCTACACCAACTACCGGCGATACAAGTATTTATCCATACATCAAGGAAGAGTGGATAAAGCCAGGTTCAATCATCAGCTCCACAGCAGCTCTTAGATTTGATGATGACTTCATAATCAACAGAGCAAGAACTGTAACAGACAATATTGCCTTGTATGAAGCTTGGGAAGAAGAATATGCGCCAGAAGCTTATAAGACTGTTCCAATTCCTGCAGTTCATGTTGAAGATCTGATTGCAGAAGGCAAGATGAAGCGTGAACAGATTGATGATTTGGGAGATATCCTGACAGGAAAAATACCTGTACATCGTGATCCAAAGGAAATCGTAGTTTATTCAGTTGGTGGTATGCCGGTTGAAGATGTTGCCTGGGGAACAATTGTTTATCGAAATGCCTTGGAAAAAGGTATTGGTACAAAGTTAAATCTGTGGGAGACACCAGATTTAAGATAAAAAAACTGATGATAAAGATATCACAGAAAAAGGAGATTATTTATGGAAGAAAAGTTTAGTCGAGTAGAAGTAATTACAGGTATTTCAAAAATTGCAGCCCTTCAAAGTGCTTTGGGAAAATTCCGAATTACTGGTATGACAGTTTATCAGGTATTGGGTTGTGGTGTTCAGCATGGAACTCAGGAATTTGAAGTTGAAGAAAAAAAGGAAATCCAGCTTCTTCCAAAGGAAGTTGTAATGATGGTTGTTCCAACTGATGAAGTCCCTGATGTAATTGAGTTCCTGAAAAAAGAACTTTACACAGGTCACATTGGAGATGGAAAGATTTTTGTTTCTGATGTTACAAATATTGTTCGTGTTCGTACTGGAGAAGAAGGTATGGATGCCCTGCTGTCAACGGAGAAATAAATGAAAAGAAAGAACTATTCATCGGGAGCACCGCTGGAACAGAAAGCTGGTTACTCCCGTGCAGTCCGCATAGGTGATTTTATTTTTGTAGGTGGAACAACAGCAGTTCAGCCTGATGGTTCCGTATATGGAGAAGGAGATTCTTATGCTCAGCTCAAATATATTCTTGAAAAACAGGTCAAGATTATAGAACAGGCTGGCGGAAAGAAAGAAGATGTTTTTGAAGTAAGAATCTTTCAGACTCCGGAATTCGAAAAGGCTGGAATGGCTGCTTATACAGAAATATTTCACGATGTTATGCCTTTATGTACTGGCGTTACAATTGCAAAACTTAACAGGCCGACACAACTGGTAGAAGTTGAAATGTCGGCTGCAATTGGAACTGAATTAGAAGAATAGGAGAACTATATGGCAGATGAAAAGAAATTAGGTCTGCCGAGTGTTATTGCTACTGGCGTCGGGTTGATTGTTGCAACTAGTTGTCTGCTTTCAATCGGCCAGGGAGCAAGTATACTTGGTTTGCCTTTTATAATAACAATGTCGATTGCCTGTGCTTTCAATATTTTGACAGCACTTTCAATCTGTGAATTAAATGCATTGATGCCTAACCTTACAGGTGGACTGGCACAGTTTACACTTGCAAGTTGCGGACCATTCATCACAATT
>JAGCTZ010000059.1 GCA_017963165.1 Treponema sp. | reverse complement strand
CTGCAACAAAAAATGAAGGAATCGTAAAGAAATCTTTATCAAAACTGGATATAGGCGGAATAGCAGTAACACTTTATAGACTTGTTGCTGACCATGCTTTTATTCAAGAACTTAAACAAGAATTCATTTTGAACAATTTTGACAGACTTATTCAAGGTGATATGTAAGAAGATATAGATATAACAAGGAGACAAAAGCAAATGAAAATCTGTTCAAATTGCGGAAAAGAAAACGATGATTCTAATAAGTTCTGTGTAGGATGCGGAACAAAATTAGAAGAAAAACAAAACTTCTGCCCAAAATGCGGTGCAGAAGTAGAAAAAGATGCTCACTTCTGCGATCAGTGTGGGTTTAATCTTATAAAAGGTGAAGCCTATAACGGTGCTTCTGATGATGAAAACGAAGAATCATATGACAATGATGAATCTTATGATGAGACTGAGCCAACTGATTTAAATGCGTTTGAATATGAGGAAGAAGATGGAGAAATTATTCTGACAGGGCTGAAAGACAAATCTCTAACAAAGATTGTGATACCTGATTCTGTCACGGAAATAGGAGAGCGTGCTTTCCAATTCTGTAGCAGCCTGACGAGCATTGTGATACCTGATTCTGTCACGGAAATAGGAGAACGTGCTTTCTTTTTATGCAGCAGCCTGACGAGCATTGTCATACCTGATTCTGTCACGGAAATAAGAGGTGGTCCTTTCTCTGGCTGCAGCAGCCTGAAGAGTGTTGTGATACCTGATTCTGTCACAGAAATAGGAGATAGTGCTTTCTTTAGCTGCAGCAGCCTGACGAGCATTAAGATACCTGATTCCGTTACGAAAATAGGAATGTTTGCTTTCTCTGGATGTGATAGTCTGATAAGCGTTGAGGTTCCTTATCATGCTAATATAGATGATTATGCTTTTGATTCTGACACTCGTGTTATCCGCCGCCGGTAAGCTCAAGCCCTTTCAGGCTGTAATGGTCTCAGATTGTTACAGCCTAAAAGGGGCTTTAGATTAGATAGTTGCTGAATCCTTTTTTCTGTATTAAAATGGATATGTAAAAAGATACTTATTTTGGCGGAGGTTTTGTATGCTTGCATTAAAGGCTATCGATGTAAAGAATAATTTCAAAAGCATATGCGCTCAAGTTTTTAACGGAGAAACTGTTATGCTTTCTCGACCAAAGAATCAGAATGTGGTAATGATTTCAGAAGCCGAATATAACAACCTTGTAAAAGCACAGCGTAATTTAGAATATCTTTCAAAACTCGAAAATTCCGCAAATCAGACTCAAAATGGTTTCGCTGCAACAAAAACTCTCGAAGAATTGCGTGCTATGGAGAGCTGACAGATGTTTTCATTTTCAGATACAGGCTGGGAAGAATATCTGTATTGGCAGACACAAGACCGTAAAACTCTAAGGAAAATCAATAATCTCTTGGAAAGCATTTCTCGCGATGGAGCACTTCAAGGCATCGGAAAACCAGAGCAATTGAAATATTCAAAATGTGAACAATATAGTCGTAGAATTGACGAACAGAACCGGCTTGTCTATCGAATTGACGGAGAACGCATAATTATAGACAGCTGTAAAGGACACTACGAAGATTAATCAACGGTTTCTTATTGTTCGCCAATAAGTAGAACCTTTTAGGCTGTAATGGTCTGAGATTGTTACAGCCTAAAAGGGTTCACAAAACTTGTAACTGGAACACGACTTACACTTTTGGTGACGGTGCATCAGTTATAAGTTTTTGTTTAGTCTTGTATATTCATTTCGTCTGCAAGTTGCTGTACATTTTGTCCGGGTTTGAGCATGAAAAGTCATGCACTAAATTGCCGATCGGGTCTTTGCCCTTATATTCACCATTCACATAGATTATATAAGTAATATCAAAAAAATATTAAAAATCCTGTACTTTTTAGCAAAAAATTTTGAAAAAAATATCATTTTTCTAAACCATGACATTATTTGTCATACCACGTAGCTTATATTAAGCAATTACAAGTCTTCAGAGATCTAAAAACATTAATGCTTTGTTTGTATATTTGGCTAAAACCTATGCATGAAAGGAGTGTTTATGGGTTACTATTGTTTTGACGGAACGTGCTTTATCTGTTGTAAATGCTGGTATAGTTTTACTAGAGCACAAGGTGTTGAAAGAACTGGAATTATAAACGGAATCATGAATTGGACAGTTCCTGTAATTCCAAAATGTCCTAGATGTGGCGGTGCAAAGGTGGTATTAAATTTAGTAGATTTATAAAAGTGTCTGAAGATTGAATCCTCAACAGCTTTTGCTGCTCTTGACCATAGAGGCTCATTACGGTAGCATGGATATACTTCCATGGGGGAGTAGCAAGCGTTTGATACGTAACAAGCCAACATTCCGGTTTCAGCCTGGCTTGTGTTAAATTGCGAGGCTCATGTATAGCAAGAGATGGATTCAGACTGTACATGAGCGATACTGAATTATAGCCCGGGTACAGATTTGTATCCGGGATTTTTTTGCTCTTGCCAATTCTATTTGTTAAGGCAGTAATATGGATTTTAGCTGTATTTTCTTTATCAACAGCGTTCTGCTTGGTGCAGGTCTTGCAATGGATGCTTTTTCTGTTTCAATGGCAAACGGACTAAACGAATCTGCCATGAAAAGCAAGCGCATGTGTCTGATTGCCGGTGTCTTTGCATTTTTTCAGTTTATAATGCCGCTTGCCGGATGGTTCTGTGTTCACACAATTGTTGAATATTTCAACAAATTCAGCAGATTTATTCCATGGATTGCGCTTTTTCTTTTGCTGTTCATAGGCGGCAAAATGATTTATGAGGCGTTTTTTCAAAAGAATGATGATGAACAGAATGTTGAAAGCAGCCGCCTGAGTTTCGCTACATTGCTTTTACAGGGTGTTGCAACTTCTATTGATGCGCTTTCTGTAGGTTTTACAATCGCAGATTATGATTTTTTGCATGCACTTACAGCATCGCTTATAATTGCTGTCGTAACGTTTGCAATCTGCTTTGCAGGGCTTCATCTTGGAAAAAAAGCCGGAAATCATTTGAGCTCAAAAGCCGATGTTCTTGGCGGCATAATTCTTATTGGAATCGGCATAGAAATTTTTGTAAAAGGCGTATTCTGTTAATTGCTGATTTCGGCTAGAAGTTGTCATTGTCGGGCGCGACCCGGCAATCTTTCTGTGCTAAGTCACTAATGGTAATGGGCAGATTTCCGCGTCAAGCGCAAAAATGACGCACAGTAGGCGTGCATTAAGCCGCCGTGGTAATAGCACTCGTAGACTTTCACATCGTTGCAGAAAATTTCTTCGTAGCCCTGGAACCATTCAAAAGTTCCGCTTACGGAAGTCTTGTAAATGTATTCGCATGACTGGTAAAATTCAGGCCCACGGAAAG
Organism: Treponema sp.; assembly: GCA_017963165.1. Next base: position 128 of record JAGCTZ010000059.1, on the reverse strand, counting down.
GCATTTTCTTGTCTGCGGCGCGAAGTGCTTCTTTCAAGAAGTTGCCGCTGAACTTTTCGTCAAGCACGCGCCCAAGATAGTTCATCGCATAAACAGCCTTGCCGTCTTTCCAGACAGCTTCTTCGCCT
>JAGCTZ010000058.1 GCA_017963165.1 Treponema sp. | reverse complement strand
TGTGGAGCATAGTACGCTGGAAGTGCAAAGCTGCCGCAGGCAGATTTGCACGGTAGAATAATTTCTATTCAGCGTACTCGGCGGAACAAAACTGCAAGTTTTCGAAGAAAACTTGGTAAGGTTACGAAGTAACCGACGTTCTCCGCGGAAGCATTTTTTCATACTTGTAAATTCTATTTTTATAACACAGAATCCTTGTAAACCAAAAAAGAAGTTTTGAATAAATTTATTTTATAGACAACAAGGAAATTGTGTTGTAAAATAAAAGTTATGAGAAAGGTTTTATCTATATTATTTATTTTGTTTATCGGTAGTTTTGCTTTCGCTCAATCTGCCGAAGTCGTAACTGATATTCTTGAATCGGAAGAAGTTACTTATGGACAAGTATGTTATCTTTCGGCTGTACATCAGGGTTTGATTTCTGATGATGCAGACTATGAAGAAGCTGTACAGAAATTGTATTCACTTGGACAGATTCCTGAAGATGCAGGTGAATATGATTCAGTTTATTTAGCAAACCTTGCATATATTTATGTACAGATATGGCCCGAAATAAAGGGTGGACTTATGTTCAGACTTTCAAAGGGTGCTCCTCGCTATGCTTTTAAACAGTTGAAAAGTGACGGAATTTTTTCCGATAAAGCTGATCCAATGTCAATTGTAAGTGGTCCAGAAGCTTTAAATATTCTTACTGCCTGTATGATGGAATATGGTACAGACGAAAGTATGGAAATGGAAATAGAGTAGGGGTGGAAGAATGAAAAAGTTTTTAGTATCAATTATTACAGCTTTCTGTGTTATTGCAGCTCCTCTTTCTGCTTTTGAATGGGGTGGTTTGATAACAGACGACACAGGTTTTTCTACACCTGAATTTACATTAAAACAGTCAAATGGTATTTCTTTGTGGTTTAATACTCCAATCGGAGACGACTTCTCGTTCTCTGGTGAAGCTCTCTACAAATATAATTTTGAAAAACCAAAAGATCTTGATGGAACACTTTCTCATTTAGTTGATGTTCCGCTTCTTAAGTTCTCCGGAGAAATTGAAACTTCCGGCGGTTCTCTTGAATTAAGTGCAGGTCGTTTTAATTATGTAGATAAAACAAGTGCAGTTTATTCAAATACTTGTGATGGTGTATCAGTTGATTATACACTTCCACTTGTAAAGTTTGGTGCTTTTGCCGGTTACACAGGACTTGTTAATTCTCTGACATCATATCTTCCTTCATTAAACAACAATAAGTTCTACAACATGGCTTATGCTTATGCACCTGTAAGTGCTTATGTTGAATTCCCTGCATTAGGAAATCAGAGCTTTGGAATTCAAGGCATAGCAATGCTTGATTTAGGCAGCATAAAGAAGAATTCATATTTTGCAAATGTTACTCTTTCAGGACCTATTACAAACAGTATCTATTATTCTCTTGTTTCTTCTTTGGGTTCTGTTGATTTTGATTCACTTATGCTTTATTCAGCATTCTCACTTATTGCATTCCCTGCAGAAAGTGTATTCATCAATGCTGGTGTTGAATATGGTTCTGCAGAAGGACAGGGAGGCTTCTCATCATTTGCTTCTCTTGCATCTGCAGCAGGAGGAAAAATTGTTCCTAAACTTGGCTTTACTTTTGCTACAAGTAAGTTAAGTTTAGATTTAAGCGGACGTTATAATCTTGCTTACGATGGTTCTGGATATAAAGGTGCTGGCATAGATGCAAGTGCCGGATTTATATACAATATTTTCTCTGATTTCCAGGTAGGACTTAACTTTAAGGCTTCTATGGATCCTGCTGATTCTGCAAAAAATAATTATTCTGGAAGTTTAAACGTTGCTCTTGCATTCTAATGTAGAGCTTTTATAGATGGAGGTGATTTTTATGAAAAGAATTATTTCTAAATTGATGATTGCTGCTCTGCTTGCAGTTTTTGCAAGTAGTTCTATTTTTGCTGCAAGTGCAAAGGTTACTTACGTAAAGGGTAAAGTAGAAATTAACAGAGGAAATGAGTGGGTTTCCCTTAAAGTAGGGGATTCAGTAAATGAAGCTGAAACAATAAGTACAGGTTTCCAGTCAGAAGCCAGATTAAATTACAATGGTTCTGTTATGGCTGTTCCTGCTCTTTCTCGTATTACTTTGGAAACACTTCAGTCTTCTGGAACTAAGGAAACTGTAAGCCTTAAAGTAGATACCGGAGCCGTTCGTTCAAAAGTAACTCATGCAGAAGGAAAGCGTATTGAATATACAGCACGTACTCCAGTAGGTGTTGCTTCTGTTCGTGGTACAGACTTTACTGTATTCTCAAGCGGAAAAGCAAAGGTATTTGAAGGTGCCATTGCATTCTATAAAGCAAGCGATTATGTTCCACCTGCTAAGGAAAGTTCTGGATCTTCAGAAAGCGAAGATGCAGAAGGTACAGAATCTGCTGCTGGCGATGCAGCTGGTGGTGCTGCAGCTCCTGCTGCTGATACATCAGATTCTGGAACTAGTGCAGCCGCTGCTGAATCTGCTCCTGCAGCCGATGCTGGTCCTGCTGCTGCTACAACTCCTGCAAAGGAAATCGCTGAATCAGCCCCAAGAGGTGCACAGGTTGTTGCTGCCGGTCAGACATCAACAATCAGCAAAACAGGTGTTGCTTCAAAGCCTGTTGTAGAAGCTAAACAGAAGGTTTCAAAAGTAAAAGCTACTGTTGCTTCTGCTGCTACAAAAGAGGTTATTTCTACTAGTATTGCCGCTGCTGCTGCAGATGCTGGTGTTGTAGAAACAAAACAGGAAGAAGTTATAAACTTGCCTCAGAAGCCTACAACTGCAACTGTAAAGGTAAATATTAAGATTAAGGAAGACTAATTTCCTTGAGTTTTACATTATATTGATATTTCAGGCCCTGTGGTTTTGCCATAGGGCCTTTTTTATGATATAGTGCTTTTGTTAGGATTTGATTTGAAATCTGATATGATTTGGGAACTGATATGGGCAATGATTTTTTACAAAAAGAAGTGAATGATAATCACGATGTAATTACAGTAAAAAAACTCTCTTATAGTTATGATTCAAAAAAAGCTCTTGATGAAGTTTATTTTTCTATTGCAGAAGGTTCATACACTGCTATTGTCGGTTCCAATGGTAGTGGAAAAAGTACTCTTTGCCGGCTTATATGCGGACTTTTACCACTTCAGACCGATTCAGAAAGTATTGTTGTAGATCCAGATAAAAGAATTGGGCTTGTTTTTCAGTCACCGAAGGATCAGATTGTAAGCAGTAAAGTTTACCGCGATACAGCTTTTGGCCCTCAGAATCTTAAGCTTTCTGCTGACGAAGTTGAATTAAGAACAATTGAATGTCTTTCTGTTGTAGAATTACTTGATAAGGCAGAAGCTCCTTCTAATGCGCTTTCTCTTGGACAGACACAAAAGCTTGCTCTTGCCGGTATGCTGGCTGTTAAGCCCGAAATCCTTATTCTTGACGAAGCTGTTTCAATGCTTGACCCGGAAACTCGTGATAATGTTTATGAATTGCTGCGTAACTTACACAAAAAAGGAAATACAATAATTCATATTGCGCATGATATTCAGGCCGTAGAAGAGGCTCAGAATGTAATTTGTCTTGAACAGGGAAGAATTATTTTTAACGGGACTTCAAACGATTTTCTAGACTCAAAGGAAAATGTTCTTCAGATTACGGGAAGGCCTTTAGAAAAGAATCTGCGTGCTTTTGATGCAGGTCATTTTTCAAAGGAAGATTGTGCTATTAAATTTGAAAATGTTTGTTTTTCATATGAAAAAACTTCTGTGCAGGAAAATCCGCTTATAAATAATGTTTCGTTTGAACTTTACAGAGGAACTCTTACGGCGCTTACTGGTATTTCCGGGGCTGGAAAATCAACACTTTTAGAATTGGGTGCAGGAATACTTACTCCTGATTCTGGACGTGTGCTTTGTAATGAATATCCTTCGCTTGCACAACAGAATTGTTCTGCTGCACTTTTTGAAGCTTTTGCTGCTGATGATGTTGCTTTTGGTCCAAGAAATAATGGAATAAAAGGAAAAAAACTTGTTGAGCTTGTCCGCAATTCTATGGATAAGGCAGGGCTTCCTTTTAAAGATTATGGTGAACGACAATCTGCAGGTTTAAGTGGTGGTGAACAACGACGGCTTGCAATTGCAGGTATTCTTGCAATGAACCGTGATGTAATTTTCTTTGATGAACCGACTGCCAGTCTTGATGGGGCTTCGCGTACAACTGTAATGCAGTTAATGCGCTCGCTTGCTGCTGAAGGAAAAACTGTGCTTTTTACGACACATCATCAGGACGAAGCAGATTTTGCAGACAGAGAAATTAGAATTGAAAATGGTTTGATTGTTGATGATGGTGAATTCTTTAAATCCGAAGGACAACAATTAAATCCTCTCTATCCATATAAATCTGCTTCAATGCTCGATGGCTTAAAAAATGCTTCATCAAGTCTTTCGGGTTCCGGCTGGAAAACAAAGTGCCCGCTCGAAAAGCTTCCTGCTTTTGTTAGAATTATTTTGTTCCTGCTGCTTTTTGTTTTAGCGCTTGTTTTCAGAAGTTTAATTCCTTGTTCGGTAATGCTTGTTCTTTCAATCATTTATTGTTTAGCGGCAAAATTCAGATTCAAACGTATTTTGACGACAAGTTTAAAAATCCTTCCATTCTTATGTTTCTTTGCCTTGTTTCAGCTTATGTTCCGTCAACCTTTGCCAGGTGAAATACATTATACAACCTGGCGATTTTTTACAGTTACTCCTTCAAAGCTTTTGTTCTGTCTTAATTCAATGTTAAGAACTTATGCTTCTCTTTTTTGTGTGAGTGCTTTTTTTGTTTCAACTCCCGAAGCCGATTTAATCGATGGTCTTAAAAAACTTATTCCAAGCAGAAATCTTATTCTTATTCTTGAAGTAATTTTCCGTTTTATTCCTCTGCTTGTTGATGAATCTGCTGTAATAATTAAAACTCAAATCATAAGGGGAGGATTGGGAAAAGTTCACGGTAAGCTTGCAAAAATAAAAGCTGTTGTTCCGCTTATTGTTCCTCTTGTTATACGGACAGTTCGCCGTTCCGAAATTCTTGCTGATGCAATTGTCATGAGGTGCTTTAATGAAAAATGATTTTAATATGTGTCCGATGTGTGGCAGTAAAAAAATAAAATGGACAGATGGAAAAAAGTGGCTTTGTCCTGATTGTGGTTTTGATTTGTATTGTAATATTGCTGCAGCAGTAGGGATTGTTCTGTTTGATAAAAACAATAACGTTCTTTTTGAAGTTCGTGCTAAGGAACCAAGAAAAGGATTTTTGTGTCTTCCCGGTGGATTTGTTGATGCAGGTGAGAGCACAGAACAGGCAGTAGAAAGAGAATGTCGTGAAGAATTAGCTGCAAATATTCAGCAGAAGGATATAAGCTATCTTTGCTCATTCCCAAATACTTATGAATATAAAAATATTGAATATAAAACATGTGACGTTTTTTTTGCCGCACCTTTACCTGACTCTTATGAAGATATGAAGGCGTTTGTTCAAACCTTACATCGCGAAGAATCAGAAGTAACACGTTTTGAAATCTGCCAGATTCAGTCTGCTGCCGATGTAGAAGCTTTGCCATTAGCTTTTGGAAGCGCCAGACAGACTTTGCTTAAGTGGATTAGCTGTGGGTGCCTGACAAAATAGGAGTTTTTATGGTTATTAGTAATTACATAGTATATACAGCGCTTGTTCTTTACGTCGTTATTCTTATTTCGATTCCGTTTCGAATTAAAAAAGCCGGTACACAAGGTTTTAAGGAGCGTGGACGTTCATTCTGGATTAGGGAAGTTTCAATTTTTCTTGCTGCCGCTGCAATTATTGTTCTTTGTTTGTTTGTTCATTTTGAACCGTTTCCTACCGGAGCTTTGTGTGGCTGTGGTGTTCTTGGAGAAGTTGTTGCCATTCAGGAATTGTTTCCTAAACAGGAAAATCAATAAAAAAGGCCGGCTCTTTCGAACCAGCCCCATATATATAATCATCCCGGAGCTTAGCTTCTACGGGATGGAAAAACAAAGGGCTGCCTTAGATAAGACAGCCCTCTGTATTAAGGAGTGGATAGGAGTCGAACCTACCAATGATGGTTTTGCAGACCAGTCCCTTACCGCTTGGGTACCACTCCGTGTGTTTTTGTATAATAACAGAAATATTATTTTTATGTCAATGGTGATTTTGTTTTTTGTTGAATTATTCTATTTTGTATGTTAAAATTATAATGTTACAAGTGGCAACGTGTTTTGTTATTTGTGATTCTCTGGAGAGTCTCTGCAATGGAGCAGGGCGCCGAAGGGTTAAGGCTATTAGAACCGATATCTCAGGCAAAAAGGACAGAGCATTCAAAATGTTCTAACCAACTCTGGAGAGTCTGGCTTTAACGCCGACTCTTATTTTTTTTAACAAGGACATAAAATATGTCATTTAGTGAAATTGTTACAAAAATTGATGACATTGTTTGGGGTATTCCAACAATCATCCTTATTCTTGCAACTGGTTTAATTATGACAATTGCTGCAAGAGGTATTCAATTTACAAAGCTGGGAAGAGCCTTTAAGGGTATCTTCAAGAAAAACGAGGGCCAGGGTGAACTTTCTGGATTTGCTGCTCTTTGTACTGCACTCTCTGCTACTATCGGTACAGGTAATATTGTCGGTGTAGGAACCGCTATTGCTGCTGGTGGACCAGGTGCTCTTTTCTGGATGTGGATCGCAGCAATTCTTGGAACTGCTACAAAATATGCAGAATGTATGCTTGCAATCAAATATCGTGAAGTAAAAGAAGATGGACACGTTCTTGGTGGACCTTTCTATACAATCGAAAAAGGTATGGGTGCTAAGTGGAAGTGGCTTGCTATTCTGTTTGCTGTATTTGGTGCTCTTGCCGGTCTTATGGGTATTGGTACAATGACTCAGGTAAACGGTATTACTTCTGCCGTAAATATGGCATTCAGTAATTCCGGTACTGCATTTGTATTCAAGGGAAATGAATATTCATGGGCAACTGTAATTGGTGGTATTGTTGTAACACTTTGTGCTGCACTTGTTATCATTGGTGGTCTTAAGAGAATTTCAAAGGTTGCCGAAAAGGTTGTTCCTGCAATGGCAATCGTTTATGTATTCCTTGGTGTTTCTGTAATCATCATGAACGCTACAAAGATTCCGGCTGCATTCGTACTTATCTTTAAGTCTGCATTTGGTTGGAAGGCTATGGCTGGTGGTGCTGCTGGTTGGGTTATGAAGCAGGTTCTTGATTCTATGCGCAAGGGTATTGCTCGTGGTATCTTCTCTAACGAGGCTGGTCTTGGTTCTGCTCCAATCGCTGCTGCTCCTGTACAGACAGATGAACCTGTTGAACAGGGTCTTGTAAACATGACTGGTACTGTAATCGATACTCTTATCGTTTGTACAATGACTGGTCTTGCAATTATTCTTGCTATGACAAATCCTGAATTCTTTGCTAAATGTGAAGCAAGCGGATGGGCAGGCGTTGAACTTACAGCTAATGCTCTTTCCTGGGATCTTGGTGGTGATGGTATTTCTATCCAGTTCCTTCTTATGCTTTGTCTTGCATTCTTTGCATTTACAACAATCCTTGGCTGGGACTACTACTCAGAAAAGTGTCTTGAATATGTTACCGGCGGAAAGATGCAGGTTGTAATGGTTTACCGTATTCTTTACATCGTAGCTGTAGCAATTGGACCTTACTTTAAAGTACAGACTGTTTTCGACATTGCCGACGTATTCAACGGTTTGATGGCAATTCCTAACTGTATTGCGCTGATTGTACTTGCTGGCGTTGTAGCTAAAGAAACAAAGGTATACTTCGATAAATATCCGAAACTTCAATAATCATATAGTCGGGTTCTCCCGTGTAAAATGCCCTCGGCCAGCGGGGATGATGTTGTCCTCGGTCATTTTGCACTCTAAACCCGACAATTTTATTTTTTAAGGGTAGTTCGGATATTTTTCGAATTACCCTTTTTTTAGCCCTTGGAGGAATACTATGAGCGAATTGAATATCGATAAATACCTGGAAAGCAAAAAAGGTAAACCAATTAATCCTTTTATATTTTTTATAATGAGAACAGTCGTTGCCGCATCGCAGGCTAAACCTATGAATGTGCATGTGGTTGATAACAGCAACATCAATAAGTACAAGGGACCTTGTCTTGTTTTTAGTAATCACAGTTCGCGATGCGACTGGGAATATATTGGTATGGCAATCAAAAAGCCAATGAACTTTGTTGCTTCTAATATTGAGTTTCATCGCGCTCATATGCATGCAATCTTTAAGATTTGCAAGGTTATTCCAAAAAAGAATTTTGTTTCTGACTTTCACTGTATTAAAGAGATTGTTCAGATTATTAAGGCTGGCGGAAGCGTTCTTCTTTTTCCTGAAGGAAAGTCCAGTATTTCTGGAACAAACCAGCCTATAACTCCTGGAACCGGTAAGCTTGTTAAAAAACTTGGTGTTCCTGTTTATACAACAAAAATCACTGGCGGCTACATGTCTAATACTCAGTGGAATATTGCCAACCGTCCGGGAAAAGTAATTGTTACTGTAAATCAGCTTTATACAGCAGAGCAGGTTCGTGATCCAAATTTGACTGCAGAACAGATTGAAGCTGCCGTTTCTGAATCTATCTGGAATGACGATTTTGAATGGAACAAAGAAGCCCGCATAAAGTTTGCCGGTAACGATACTGTTGCTGTAAAACTAGAAGAGCATTTATTCTGGTGTCCGAAGTGTGGAGCAGATCTTGCTATGCACGGAGAAGGCAATAAGTTTAAGTGTACTGCCTGTGGCAATGGCGTTACAATCAACGAATATTATGATTTAATTCCTGACAGTCCTGAATGTGTTGTTCCAAAAAATATGCGCGTCTGGTACGAGCTTCAGCGCCGATGGGTTTACCGCCAGATTCGCGACAACCCGGACTTTAGTATTGAAGAAAAAGTTAAGATTGGAACAGAGCCGCCTGATCACTATGTAGACAAAACAGTTACTGCTGAAATCTTTGGTGAAGGCGTTATGAAACTCAACCGCAAAGAGTTCTCTTTTGTTGGAACAAAAACTGCAACAGGTGAGCCTTTCGAGATTCACTGTCCTACAAACGCGCTCATTTCAATGGTAATGTCCACAGACTCTTCATACTTTGGTGGTTTCTTCAACGGCATTTACTACGAGTTCCAGCCGGAACACAAGGTTATTACAAAATGGCTCATGGCAATTGAAGAGTGTCATCGTCTTGCCGGTGGCGTATGGCAGAATAATATTCCGCAGCAGCAGTGGATTTACGAAGACGACAAGCCGGATGATAAAGAAAAGTATTATATGTAAATAATTGTCCATAAAAAATCCCGAGCGTTACCTGTAGACCACAAGCGATAGCATGTGGTCCCTAAGGGGGAGACCGGGATTTTTTTATTTCAAAAACTTCTCTATCATTTGGTCAATTATAGATGGCGTTAGAGGCTCGGCTGCTGTTTCCATTGTGATGATTAGTTTTTTTCCTGGTATGATTTTGTTTTGGGCGTATAGGTTTAGTTTTGAAACTGCGTTGTGAACGTAATCCGGGGAATCCATAAGGCCAAAATGTTCCCAAAAGAATTCATTGCGTGTTTTTAGATTAAGGCAGAGAAAATCTGGGTGTAGGGTTATGTTTTGTGTTTGATTGCGGCGAAGGATGAGAGGGTATTCATAACGGTATGGGATTTTGTGTTGTATAAGTGCATTGGCAATGAGAACTTCTGATTTGGAACGGACGCGTTCGCCTTGTATTGTTGTGTAGATGGTAGTATCGGGTGTAAAAGGCAAGCCTTCCCAAGTGACGTTTTTCCATTGGGTGGCGTATTGTTCATCTGAAAGAGTTAGGGGGGTAATGAGATTTTTTCGTGCAGGACACAGTTGCTTATAAAAATCTTGAATTTTTGATGTGGTGTTTAGATATTTTTGCAGGGTTTTTATTTCTGTTTCTACCAGACTGATGATTTTTGAGTCATAGTCTTTTTGCGCAAGCTGGCGGGCTGTTGCTTCTTGTCTTTGTGGAAGGTATTTGCCATGTGTGTCTCCGGAATTTTTTATTTGGTAATATTCTGTGTATTTTCCTTTTTGCGAAATGCGTAAGCGGCCTTGGATTTGTGCAGGCGGATTTGTTTTGAGTTTTTTATGTATTGTTATAAGGTTTTTGAGCCTTTCCTGTAGATGTTCAATTGAAAGGTTAGGTGAAAGTTGTTCTGGTTTCATGTTTTGCTCCTTTAGAAATTGGTTTTGTGGTGGATTTTCCCGATTGTATGGTGATTTTGTGAGGTTTGGTCGGGAAAAATGTGTTTTTGTTTGTTGTCGCATTCTTATTATTCCCGACCATACGTGGGTTTTGGATGATTTTATCGGTAAAATATGATGTGTTTTTGTTGATGTCTGCTTAGAATTTCCGACTAGACAAAGAAATTTGTTTAATTGGTCGGGAAAAATCTATTTTTTCCTGGTGTTGTTCTACCGATATTTCCGACTAAACTTTGAAAACAACTTGTTTGGTCGGGAAAATAGAATGTTTTTTCGTTGTTACATTCTTGTTTTTCCCGACTGGACGTGGATTTTGGATGATTTAGTCGGGACAACTGAGTTTTCCGTAGTTAGAAATCCATTTAATTTCCCGACCAAATAACCATTTATTTTGGTTTAATCGGGAAAAGTAAATTTTTGTCCGCAGGCGCTCCACTTTATTTTCCGATAAAAAACTTGGTTTTTACCATTCAGTCGGGGATTTCTTTTCTACATATATAATATGTCCAAAAAAAGAATTTCTTACAAAAATTTCATAAAAAAAATGATTTTTTCACCTAAAAAAGTAAATTATCAATAAAATTTTTCTCCAAACTGTCAATTAACAACTCCTTCATCCCTCTAATATATATGGAAGCAGAAAGCTTGCTTTATTGAATATTGGAGGTTTTGATTATGAATATGAAGGATATGTTTGAATTTATTAAACAAGAGCGTCATGAAACTCGTGCTGCCATTTCTGAGATAAAGGAAAAGGCTGATAACGCCATCAAAATCATGAATGACGTTTATAAAGAAAGCAACAAATTGTTCAAAAAAAGAACCGAAATGCTTTCAACTCTTCTAGACGATGGTGATCCAGAGACTATCTTAGCTTTAATGTCAAAAGCACTTGAGGAGTTTTCTAAATCGCCAGATGAAGAAATCAAAAACAGAATAGAGGACTCTAATCTTAAAAGCTGCAACTAAGATTCTTGGTTTGAACGTTTTCAACATGATTTTGATATTTTTTTCGGAAAAATATCAATTTTGCAACCGGGAGTCCCTCTTATATAAGTAAGGGCACTTGAAGTGCTTTATCCCATACCTTAAGGAGTTTATTATGGAAAACAAATCATTGATGACAATACCTGGACAGGGTGGTTCAAAGGTTCCTGCGGGAGATATTTCTTCTATTTGTTCTATAATTAACTCTACCAGCAGCATCGTTGGCTCTGTTTGCGATATGGCAAAAAGCTTTAAAGAAAGCGAAGTCCAGATGATGAAAATTCAGGCCTGGGCCGATGTTCAGAACAATAAAATACAGCTTGCACAGGAAAACATGTGTAAAAGATGGGCCTTTGGAATGACCATGCTGCAGATGGCGTTTGCGAACGACAACATTTCTGGCGATCAGATTGTCTCAATGGTAACAACTTTTCTTGAGTCAAGCATTCCCTCCCCACAATAACGGATAACTTTTTTTCTAAAAAATATCAATTTTTTATCTAATCACTTCTCTAATATAAGTGTAGACAGAAACTTTTAACCAAAGGAGGTTTGTTATGTGTGGAAATGCATTTGCGTTGCAGGGAATGAGCCCGGTTAATCATCCGGAGTTCCGTCAGATTGAATTGTTTCTCAAAGCCAACCACGACAAGGATGCTTTTATCACACGTCTTTTTTACTACATTAACCTGAAGGGCAAAACTAATGCTCAGGTTTATAACGCTGCCGGAATGACACCGGATTGTTTTTCTAAAATCATCAGCAGGAAAACAAAATCTCCTAAAAAGGAGAATGTAATTGCTTTGGCTTTTGCTCTGGAGCTTAACCTTGATGAAGCAAAAGATTTGCTTTCTTGTGCAGGTTATTCCTTTACTCATGTAAGGGAAGATATTGTGTTTGAGTTTTGCTTCGAAAAGGGGCCGTACTCTATTGACGAAGTAAATGAAGCTTTGGTTAAATGCCGGTTCAATCCAATCGGCGGAAGAAAATAAAACATATTTGGATTTATTATGCTTATATTTTCATGTCTTGTTGGTGCTGCTACCGTTTCTACTCTTTCTGCTGCCGGAATCCTCGGGGGGGCTGTCGCTGTAACTGCTGTTGGTGCAGCTGCTGGTAAAGCAATTGCTGATCATGTGGAAGAAGAAAATGCTGCCGCTGTAGCTCGTGCCCGCAAAAGTGCTGCTAAAGAAGTATCAACACGCAAGAAAGAGGCTTTGGAAGAAAAGGCTGGTGAAAAGCAGAAGTGTGTTGAATCAACTTTAAAGGTTTTAAAAGCCTGTAACATGACACGTGAAGATAAAGCTATATGTGAATTGGAATATAAGAAAATTTTCAAGGAGTTACCAGAATGAATGGATTAGTTCTTAAAGAGTCAGCTGTTGTTCTCTCTAATGTTGCAGACATTTTCTCTTCTGCTTCCAGAATTGTGGAATCTAACAACTGGAGGGATGTAGAACTTTTAAAGATTCAAAAGACTCTTGAAGTTAAACTCAACAAAATTCAGTTACAGAGTGACCACGATAAGCTGGCGATTAACTATTGTTATGCATATCTTCAGCAGGTTCTTATCTCAGACAAATATACAAGTGCACAAAAGAGAGATGAATTTATAAGGATTATGAATTACATAAAGAATATTTAAATGCATGCCTTTGCTATTTCCATACAAATTTATTATAATCTCATTCATGAAATATAAGGTATTTATTGACGGTAAAGAAGGCACAACCGGCCTTAAGATTTTTGAAAGGTTTGAAAAGCGCGATGACCTTGAAATAATGCAGATTGATGAGGATAAGAGAAAGGATCCTGTGGAAAAGGCGCGCCTTATGAATCAGGCTGATTATGTTTTTTTGTGTCTGCCTGATGCTGCTGCAATTGAATCGGCTGAGCTTGTTACAAATCCAAATACTAAAATTATTGACGCTTCTACTGCTCACAGAACTAACCCTGAATGGAATTATGGTTTTCCAGAATTGGATAAGTCATTCCGCAAGGGCATTGCTTCTTCTAAACGAGTTGCTGTTCCCGGCTGTTATGCAAGTGGTTCTATTGCAATTTTGTATCCGCTTGTAAAGTCTGGAATTATGGGTGCTGATTATCCTGTTGTTATTCATGCAGTGAGCGGATATTCCGGTGCCGGCAAAAAAGCAATTGCTGTGTATGAAGCTGATGAGCGTCCGCAGGGTTATGATTCTCCGCGCCTTTATGCTTTGACACAGGCACACAAGCATTTACCTGAAATTAAAAAAATAAGTGGCCTTGAATTTGAACCTGTTTTTAATCCTTATGTTTGTGATTATTTTGCAGGCATGACTGTTACGGTTGGTTTGCATGCTCGTATGCTTGCTAAACGTGTGACTTTGCAGGATGTATGGCAGATGTTTGATGCTCATTATAAGGGTGTGCGTTTTGTTCAGGTTGCACCACTTATGGGTGAGGGTGTTTTGCCGGAACAGTTTATTCCTGCAGATACGTTAGCTGGTACTAACAATATGCAGCTTTTTGTTTACGGAAATGATGACCGCATTATGATTACAACCCGCTTTGATAATCTTGGAAAGGGAGCTTCGGGCGCGGCTGTCCAGTGTATGAATATTATGATGGGAATAGACGAAGCTACTGGCCTTGTTTAATTGGACACACATAAAATGTATAAGCTTGCAATTTTTGACATGGATGGTACTATCCTCAATACAATTGACGACCTTGCTGACAGCGCAAACGTTATCTGCGAGCGTTACGGTTTTCCGGAGCATACTGTCGAAGAAATTAAATATATGGTAGGCAACGGAATCCCAAAACTTGTAAAAAGATTTTTGCCGGCTGATGTTGGCGAAGATTTGTATAAGCAAATTCTTGCAGAATATATAGAATACTACGAAGCTCACTGTGCAATAAAAACAGCTCCTTACAAAGGTGTTGTTGAATGTATTAAAAAATTGCGAGCCGCCGGAGTAAAGGTTGCTGTAAACACAAATAAGGTTCAGTCGGCAGCAGAGGATCTTTGTAAAATGTATTTTCCCGATGCCTTTGACTGCATAAGTGGCAGTAGACCAGGAATTCCTCCAAAGCCGGATCCAACAGGCCTGTATGAAATATTAAAAGACATAAGCCTGTCCAAAGAAGAAGCCTGTCACCCAGGGGTAGCCTGCTTTATAGGCGACTCCGACGTAGACTTGAAAACCGGCATAGACAGCGGCCTTGATTTCATAGGCGTAGACTGGGGCTTCCGCGGCCGCACCTTTCTGCTTGAACACGGTGCCCGTGTCGTCGTTGACGACACGGAAGAATTAGAAAAACTATTGTTAGAGAATTAATAGATTTTTGAATATTAATAATAGATATTGAAAAAGGTCTGAAACGGAGTGGGAAAATGTGTTCGGCTGCATCTGAGTGGTGCCGGCGGCATAGAAGAAATCCGAGGATTTGCAAAGCAAACCGCAGGATTTCTACGATAACCAGCTCAGCCCGCAGACGAACACAGTTTCCCACGGGAGTGTAAGACCTTTTTCCATATGATGTATTTTAATTCAAAAATCCATAAGGATATTTATATGCCTGGTTTTTATGATTATTACGATGTCGCTGTTGTAGGGGCTGGCCACGCCGGCATTGAAGCCGCACTCGCTGCCGCCCGCATGGGACTAAAAACAGTACTTATTACTCAAACCCCCGACTCAATCGCGCGAATGAGCTGCAACCCTTCCATTGGTGGAATTGCAAAAGGAAACATTGTCCGCGAAATAGATGCCCTTGGTGGCGAAATGGCAAAGCTCATAGACCGCTCGATGATTCAATTCCGAATGTTGAATAAGCGTCGTGGTCCTGCAGTTCAGGCGCCACGTTCCCAGGCAGATAAAATTACATATTCAAGACTTGCACGCCAGGTTTGTGAACAGACAGAAAACCTGTACACACTCATGGACACAGTAATAGACATTCTTACAACTGCAAGCGAAACTCCGCTTCCGCCAAATTCAGACAGTGCTGCAGATAAGGGAACAATTCCTGGAGAAAAACGCGGTTACAGTGGAAGTAATATAGATAACCCTGATTATGCAACAGAAGCCGCACGTAGCGGAATGCGCCAGAAGGTCACAGGAGTTGTAACCGAGCGCGGAAGAATTATTCCTGTACGTTCAGTTGTCCTAACCACAGGAACCTTCCTTGGTGGCCGTATTTTTATAGGTGAATACGATGCTCCATGTGGACGAGTAGGGGAACCAGCTGCCTACGGACTTACTGCAAGCCTTCATCGGCTTGGTTTTACAACAGGCCGACTTAAAACAGGAACACCGCCTCGAATCCTTAAACGTACAATAGACTTTGATAAGCTTGAGCTTGAGCCTGGTGACGAAGAAGTAATTCCATTCAGCTTTGAAGATGAAAAAGTTGAACGTCCTATGGTACCTTGTCACATTGTATACACTAACGAAGAAACCCACAAAATTATCCGCGACAATATAGGTCGTTCTCCGTTGTACTCTGGAAAAATCAGCGGTATTGGTCCGCGTTACTGTCCAAGCATTGAAGACAAAGTAATGCGTTTTAAGGAACGCGACCGCCATCAGATTTTTGTTGAGCCTGAAGGACTTGAAACAGAAGAAATGTATTTGAACGGCCTTTCTTCATCACTCCCTGAATGCGTACAGGATGCCTTTATGCGCACAATGCACGGTTTTGAAAATGCAGTTCAGAGCCGCCCTGGTTATGCAGTAGAATATGATTTTGTTGAACCGACCCAACTTTTTCCTTCTCTTGAAACAAAACGTGTTGCAGGCCTTTTTGATGCAGGCCAGATAAATGGAACTTCTGGTTATGAGGAAGCTGCCGGTCAGGGACTTATTGCAGGAATGAACGCAGGACTTTATGCACGTGCGCACATAACAACCTGCGGACCTCTTTCTTCAATCCCTCATTCAATGAACGGAGTTGCTGCAAGCATGGAAGCAGGTGCCTTCCAGCCAAAAAACAACATGAGCAACGAAGAGTTAAGTCAGTTTGCAAAAATCAGTGAACGAGAAACAAAAGAACTAAACGAATATATAAGTGGTGTTCAAAAGCAGGCAGGCTATGAAAAGTTCAGGCAGATTCCACAGTATGAACCAGTCATCCTTGGCCGCGACGAAGCTTACATCGGCGTTTTGATTGATGACCTTGTAACGCTTGGAACAAAAGAACCATACCGCATGTTCACCGCCCGCGCAGAATATCGTCTTAAACTTCGTCACGATACAGCTGACCGCCGTCTTGCAAAATATGCATTTGAATGCGGACTAAAAACACAGGCACAGTATGATGCTATCAACGAAAAATATGCCCGCCTTGAAGAAATCGAAGCTCTTCTGGTAAAGAAGCCTAATATGGAAAATCCAGGCTACCCGGAAAAAGACTGGGAAATGGCAAGTATAGACGCAAAATACAAATACTATATTGAAAAGCAAGACAAGCGTGTAGAAAAGCTTCACAAAATGGAAAATACACGTATTCCACCAGATTTTGATTATGGTAAAATTGCATCGCTTTCTGCAGAGTCGCGCAACAAACTGGAACAGATTCGCCCGGTAACGTTAGGTCAGGCCAACAGAATCAGCGGAATCAGGAATAGCGATATTATGTTGTTAATGGTATACTTGAAAAGGTAAAGGTATTATAAAGGGCCCTTCGACAGGCTCAGGGACCACAAGTTGTTGCTTATGGCCCAAAAATGGATGGGGTCCCAGAGCCTGTCGAAGGGTAAACGACAAGGAGTTGTTATTATGGAAGATTCAGCAAAAATTGGAACATGCGTAGAGCATTCACGTAACAATAAATATTTTGTAGAGTTTGTAGAATATCAGAAAAAACAGAAGGAAAAGAATCCGGCAGCATTCGAAGGTGTAAATCTGGAGGATGATGTTATGTTCCTTTCTTATATGACTAAAAAATATTTTAAGGATAATATCTTGCTTAGTGTTGCCAAGGTTGTGTTTGGACTTGCTTTGCTTATTATTGCAAGAATAATTTTTGCTCGTGGTGCCGGTTCTTCAATGAATATCGCTGCGATTGGCATTTTTATTATAGGACTCTTTTTTGCACCTGCAGGCTTGTTTTTTATGTTTTCAAACATTTCCTGCCTCAAGCACTACAAAGACTATGTAACAAGCCGCGACGATCCGTTTATGGATAAGGTGATAAAATTTTATAGTAAATAAAATGAGCCGTCAGCCGTACTTTAAAAAATTACTTTTATTATTCACATTTTTTTCTTTTATTGCCTTGCCTCTTTGTGCAAAAGAAACTAAGGTCGCAAAGGATGTAAAAAAAGCTCTTAAATCTTACGCAGGACTTTCAGAACTCAAAAAACGTGGGTTTAACTTAAAGCTTCTTGATTCAGCGGAAGATATTGAAGCTGTGTACAATATCATGCTCCCTTATATGATTCAAGATGGCGTTTCTCTTGATAATGCAATAGAGTTATATGACAGGCAGTCTTATCAAACCTATTCTTTTAAGCAGCATTATTCAATTCATTTTACAGATGATTATGGAACAAAGGATGAACTTTTAAAACAGGGCTATAAGGAAGACGAGATTTTTGCATATTTTTCAAAAGGGCAGGATATATACAGGGGTGGAAGATTTGAATGGGAAAAGGCAAAAAATTATCCTGAATTAGGACAATGGATGATGCCACAGTTTCCTCCAGTTACCGGCGAACAATTTATATATTTCTGGCCTGCTTTCTGGACAGAAAAGTTTTATCCTGATTATTGGGAACTGGCTGCCCAAAAAGATTTTATAATTCTGGATTTGCGTATTGACCTTAACGGCGATTATCAGATTGGCCAGTTTTTTGATTATCTGGATAATGAAAGCTATGAGGGTCAGATAATTATTATAATTGATGATTCTTCTGCAACAGGAGAATTTCTATTGGCTGATAGAATGACTACATGGAAAAACGGTCAGAAACAACCAAGAAATTTCAAATATACTTCAATAGGTGAAAACACTATAGGGTACCAAAACTTTTCCGGCGAATGGAAAAGATACGAATTTGATAATTCAATTATATGGGGTGTTCGGCAGGATATTAATAAATGGAAAAACTATGATGAAGGCGTTGGAGTAATGCCGGACATCTGGGCTAAAAATGCTGAAGATATTTTTAAGACTGTAGAAGTAATAACCGGAATTAAAGACTTTTCTAAATCAGTTGAAATATATCAGGCTTATATTGATAAACTCTTAACAGAAGACAATTTTTACACATTTACTTTTCCGCAAGAATTCTATCAGACAAAAGATGAAAAAACATTTAAAGCAATGCTTGCAAAATTTATAGATATTCAAAATATCTGGAACAATTTCTGTATTGAAAATTCAGATAAGAGATCTTTATTAAATGCCACCGATATTTATAATTTTGAACAGGCTTCAAAGCTTTTACCTTTAGACCTATATCTTACACAATTAAAAGCTGTAACTGAAAATGCTATATTAAAAATACAAAAGAGATTTGGTTCTGTTAATAATGAAGAATATATAGAAGCCGTTTCTTCTAAAATAACATTTGCGGAAGATGTAAAAGAAGAAAACCGACGGCTTGAAAAACTTTTCCTGATTTTTAACAAATATGAAATGCTTACACAACAGGGCTTTGATGTTCATAAAATGGATTATATGACTACGCCCGAAGAAATATTAAATTACCTTCAGCCATATTTCCTTTCTTCAGACGGCTACCCGTTGGACCTTCATTCATCATTATCAATTACAACAAACAAAGGTAAGAATTATTCAATAAAACAAACTACCAGATATATTGTCTTTACAAATGAATACGGAACAAAAAGTCAGCTTGAAAAAAAAGGATATGTAGAAAATAAAACAATGTTTTACTATCCGTATCACGACGGAAAATTCTGGACTAAAGAAAAAAACTGGCGGGTTGGAAAGCAGATTATGGCAATGCCAGATTATCAGAATTATAAACAGAGTGATGACAGCCAGCTTTATTATACAACAGCAAAATCAGTTTATATGAAGTTCAGAAATTTCCCTGAAAATGAAGGTGAAAATGTTGAGCTTGATGAAATGATTAAGAAATTAGAAAAAGAGACCGGTAAAGAAAATGCTATTCTGGACATTTCTCTCAACACAGGTGGATGGTCTCGTCCCGCAAACGAAATAAGTGCAGCAATAAAAAAAGCCGGCATAAAGAATGTTTATATCATTATTGATAAATGGGCTTTTTCTCAGGGAGATCATTTTGCTCTACAGGCAAAGGACTATTATTTTGCAGACTGGAATGTTACTCTTGTTGGATATCCGACAAAAGGAGGATCAAGCTCCGGGGATATGGAAACATATCTTATAAACTTTCCTGATTTTCAAATAACATTTTCTGTAGCAACAGATGGTCACGCCTCTGAGACAGAGCACGAAGGCTGGGGCGCAACTCCAGATGTTTATGCAGATAATTTTGAAGACGCACTTGGAGCAATAAGGACATTAACCGGCGACAACGAAATCAAGCCGTTTGAAAGTGAAGAACGTAAGCAGTTTAATAAGGGTAAAACCCGCTGGCTTGAAGATGATATTATTTTTGAAATAAAAGAATAAAATACCTCTATTCACTTTTCTTCAAAAAAAGTAATTTATAATGCTAAAAATACAAAATGTTAGGTTTCTTTGCGGAAATTCCTAATATTTTTTATAGACTTTTGATTTTTCACAGATTATTCTTTATAAAAAATCAGTTGCCGGAGGAATAATATGTTAGGCGAAAAGATTTATGATTATCGAAAAAAGAACGGAATGTCGCAGGAGGTCCTCGCAGAAAAACTTGATGTTGCACGACAGACAGTTTCAAACTGGGAAACAGGAGAAACTTCTCCAAATCCAGAACAATTAAAGCTTCTTTCTAAATTATTTAATGTAAGTATTGATGAACTTTTGGATAATAAAGATTTTATAAAATCTGATAACCTGGAAAAGAATGAAAACGCCGAAGCAGTTCGTCAGGTTGGTTTTGAATACAAGAGTAAAACAATGATAAAAGGACTACCGCTTATTCATATAAATATTGGAGGTTTTCTTCCTCGCCGTGCAAAAGGCATTATTGCAATTGGCGATATTGCAAAAGGGGTTGTTGCAATGGGCGGAGTGAGTCTTGGTGTAGTTTCTATTGGTGGAGTAAGTGCTGGCCTTGTTTCTATTGGTGGTCTTGCCTTGGGGCTTCTTGTTGCTCTTGGTGGAGGTGCTATTGGTGCTGTTGCCTGTGGAGGTGGCGCTGTCGGCTTGCTTGCTTACGGAGGCGGAGCTTTAGGATTGTTTTCTGCAACAGGGGCAGGGGCTCTTACATATTTCTAAGTATATCTACCAGATGGCTGCTTGCTCCCAATAACTCCGGGCGTTCACAAACAGAAAGCTGATATTTACAGAAAGCGTCAAATTCTTCCTGTGACATTTCATTAAGCTCCCGGCGTATATAGTCGGCGGGACCGTCGGCTGCAAATATTTTTACGTGTTCAAGTCCTGCAGAAGCATTCAATCTGTCTATATCTTCCAGCCTTACATAATCGTATAAATCTTCTTCTGTGCAGATTGTGTGAAAGTCGTCTGTTAGTCCTCCCTTATCTGTGACTTCCTTCCAGTGATGATCTTTGAAGCAATATTGAATTACGCTGTAGTCATTGGTTACGTATGCAACCAGAATGTATCCACCTTTTTTTGTGATACGGCGGGCTTCTGCAAGAGCCTTTAGTTTTTCGCTGTCGCCATGCAGATGATAAAGCGGACCAAAGAGCAGGGTAATGTCAAAGGTTTCGTCTTCCAGAAAGTGAAGGTCCCGGGCATCTCCCTGCCAGGTTTTTATGTTTTCGTGTTTGCTTCGTAAGATTTCTAAGTTATGTGGGACTAACTCCACGGCTGTAACGTCGTAGCCGCGATGGCAAAGTTCTATGCTGTAGCGGCCTGTGCCGGCACCAATGTCGGCGATTTTGATGTCCTGTGGTTCCTGAGCCTGTCGAAGGGCCATATTAGATGCGACGTTCTCTATGTAATGAAATGTCGTTAAAAACTCAACCGTCCCATGGCGAGTCATGAGACGGTTTTCTTCGTGGAATTTGTTGTAGTATTTTTCTAATGGTGTCATGTACGGGGTTTTAGGGGCAGAGCCCCTAGGTGAAGGGGTAGGCTGCTACGCAAGTGCAGCCGAGGGGAAGGCTTTCCCCTCCTGGAATCTGGAACCTATAACCTAGATTTTCCATGCCTTATCTACAGCAGCCAAAGCTTTCTTCTTATCAGCATCACTCATGAATGAAGAAATGTAACTGTTCTTAATGAGCTGTTTAATTTCATCCATTGTAAAGTTAAGGCTTTTGTGACAAATCCAAAGTTCATCGAGCATTGTTGTCTTAAAGAAAACAGGATCGTCTGTATTGATACAAACCATAATTCCGTCATCATAGTATTTACGTACCGGATGATAACATGCCTGCTTTACAACTTTCTTTGTGAATGTATTTGATGTAATACAAATTTCGATTGGAAGCTTTGTCTTTGTAAGTTCATCAAGAAGCTTCTGATCCTGACTTGCTGTTACCCCGTGACCGATTCTTTCTGCCTTGAGATAATTGATTGAATCCCAGATTGATTCTGGTCCAACATCTTCGCCGGCATGAGCAACAACTCTCCAGCCTTCTTTTTTTGCAAGCTGGAATACAGGAGCATATTCTTTTGCAGGTCCTTTTGCTTCTGCACCACCAAGTCCAATACCGATGATGTCTTCGCAAGGATAAGCTTTAAGAAGCTCGTAATTCTTCATTGCATTTTCGCAGCCGAAGGTTCTTGAAACATCCATAAGCAGCTTGATTGTAATGCCATCTTTTTCCTTGATGCGTTTAATCTGCTTGTGGAAAATTTCGACCATTTTTTCGTAGTTGAAACCTTTTTTAAGGAAAGCTGTAGGTGCAAAGAATGCTTCACAGTAGTCTATTCCATTGCGAACCAGAT
Source organism: Treponema sp. (assembly GCA_017963165.1). The sequence continues at coordinate 53,961 of JAGCTZ010000058.1, read as the reverse complement.
ATTTTTCCAGTTCTTTGAATACAACGTTAAAGTCTTTTTCGCTTACAAACAAATCCTGTACCTTAAGAAATGCCTGTATAAAGCCATTCAAATCATTATAGGAGAATAGAGCGGTCTGTTCTTCTTTGGTCATTTCCTTGCCAAAACGGTTTTTATACATTTTCCTGATGCCGGCAAGGGTAATTACAGCCTCAATGTGAATGTGGAGTTCGGCTTTTGGTACACTCTTAATAAAAGATTTAAATTCCGACTTTGTCATTTTTTTTCTTCTCCTTTTTTAGTGAAGGTTTTCCTCTTGAAAACCATAAAACCATCTAACACGCCGCCTCCCATCAATGTTAAATGATTTAAATACACCTCTATCAAATATATTATCGGACAAATTGAGCGCGTACTTTAACAAAATTTTATAAAAGATTGTCAAGTTGTTCTACTATCTGACGGAAGGTGTCGCAGGCTGCCTGAACTGGTTCTACCCTTTCCATATCTACTCCGGCAACCTTAAGTGCTTCTATCGGATAACGCGAACCGCCCGATTTTAAGAAATTAAAGTAATCTTCGCGTTCCTTTTCGCCGCCGTTTGTTACGCGTTTTGCAAGTGCAAGCGCTGCCGAAATGCCTGTTGCATATTTATATACATAAAAAGCTGAATAGAAATGCGGAATTCTAAAGCCTTCCATGTCGCTGTTTGATTCAAAATGCATTTCTGGACCAAAATAAAGCTCCAGAAGTTCACGGTAAATTTTGCGGAGCAGCTCTGGTGTAAGAGGAGTGCCGCTTTCTACTGCTTCATGTGCTTTAAGTTCAAATTCTGCAAACATTGTCTGACGGTAAAGTGTTGCAAGAATATCGTCGGCACGCATTGCAAGAAGATATTTTTTAAGTTCATTGTTGTTGTCCTTGTCTGCCTGAGCCAGAAGGTATTCAAAAACAAGCTCTTCATTGAATGTAGAGGCTACTTCGGCTTCGAAAATTGTGTAATCGTAGCTCATGAATGGGTTGTTGTGTACGGAATACCAGCTGTGCATGCTGTGACCGCCTTCGTGTGCCATTGTAAATACATCGCGGATGTTTTCTTCATTATAATTCAGCAGAATATAAGGATAACCTAAATAACATCCGGAACTGAAGGCGCCACTTCTTTTTCCTATGTTTTCATAACGGTCTGCCCAGCCATTTAATAAGCCGTTGCAAAGGCGGTCTGTATATTCTTTTCCAAGCGGATTGAGGGCATTGCGGCAGATTTCTACAGACTGTTCGTAGGTTGTTTTTGTTTCTACTGATTTTACAAGAGGAACATATACATCGTAGTGACGGAGCTCATCTAAACCTAATGCGCGTTTACGAATGCTGTAATATTTATGCAGTGCGTCCAGATTTTTGTGAATACAGTCGATAAGATTGTGGTAAACTGAGAGCGGGACCTTGTTTCCATAAAGTGCAGCTTCCAGACTTGAACCGTAGCCGCGGGCTCTCATCGTAAATACATCCTGATTTACGCTGCCTGCATAAAGGGTTGCAATTGTATTCTGATGTTCTTCGTACTTTGCATAGAATTTTTTGTAGGCTTCCTGGCGTACTTTTCTGTCGTGATTATGCATAAAAACGCCCCAGGTTGTTTCTGTAAGCTGCTGTTCTTCGCCGTCAACATTTACTGAACCAAAGGTTTTGTTCATATCTACGTTTGTAAGTACGCTAAAGGCTGTTTCTGCTGTAAGCGCCGGTTGTCCCTGAAGTGAAAGGATTCGTTCTTCTTTTTCGCTTAATGTATATTTCTTAAAATGAAGAAGCTTTTCAAGATAAACACGAAAATCTGCAAAATCCGGGCGCTGGCTCCATTCTCTAAGCAGTTTTTCGTCAATTTCCATAAGTTCCGGATCTATAAAGCTTAATTCTGCCTGTTGTTCTGTATATGCCATTGTTGCACGGCCATACATATCTGTGGCTGTTGAATCGTCTTCGTCGGCTTCGTGCTGCAGCGATGCGTAATGATAAACGCATTCCATCTGCAAAAGGGCAGTCTGATAATCCTTTAAGGCTGAAAGAAGCTGTTCAGGCCCCTGTCCAAGCTTTCCTTTATGACTGGCAGCTGCTTCATTAAGTTTTTTAAGCTCTGTAAGAGCCTGTTCCCAATCTGCTGCCGATTTGTAGATAGATGTTAAATCCCATTTATATTCAGCTTTAATATCTTTTCTGGCTGGAATTGTTTTTCCCATTTTTTTACTCCTTTTTTTGAGAATATGTTTTGTTTTTGTTGTCTATTTCCTGCCGTGCTTTCTGCGCTTTTCGATGTAAAGCTTATCGTCTGCAAGCGAAAGCAGCTCCGACAAAGAAGTTATATTGTTTTCGTGATTAAATTCGATTGTTCCAATACTCATTGAAAGCTTAAAAGGCAGATTTCTTTCTTTTGAAATTGCTTCACAAAAGGTTTTGATTTTTGAACGGAATTTCTGTTCCTGCGAAAGCTTCATTCCTACTGCAATTGCAGCAAATTCATCTCCGCTTAAACGTCCAACTGTATCATTTGAACGTAATGCCTGAGTAAGAACTTCTGCGGCTGCCTTTATAGCTTCATCTCCCATATCATGACCGTAGGTATCATTTATTTTTTTAAGTCCGTCTAAATCTGCAAAGAAGATTAAACCGTGACTACATACATCCATTGCAATATCAATTGTTTTTTGTCCAAGTTCCATAAAGCCGCGTCTGTTAAGAATTTTTGTAAGCTCATCTGTTTTTGATTGAATATCAAGGTTTGAATTGTTCTGCTGGAGCTCCATATTCATTTTTGAAAGCGACTTACTTTTTGAAAGTGAACGTGTATATTCATAATTGCTTGCAATTGTATTTACAAGAATTTTTACGCTTACGCTGTGCATAGGATAATTCGGTGTTTTGATTTTACAGACTATATAACCGTAATTTTTTCTGCCCGAAAAAATTGGATGAATCATAAAGGCGCCGGGATAACCGTTGAAATATTCATGCGGGAAAGGGTCTTTTGTAGGATTAAATTCAATTCCCGGATCATAATCGTGAACCATTCGTTCTGTGTCGAGCATTATTGCAACATAAGCATTATGAGGAAGATTAAATTCTTTTCCCTGATCAAGCATTACAGGTTTTTTGTAAAAACATACAAGGCATGACGGCATATCAAGTTCGTTAAGAATTTTATCCAGAGTGTTTGCAAAATGATGAAGCGTTTCTGTTGTTTGAGAAAGATCCAGCAGTCCGTAAATGCTTTCTACCGAACTGAGTGTATTAAAGAATTGTCCCGTCATTTTGTGAAGGCCATTTCTTTTTAGGTTTGAATGAATGAGTCTATCCTTTGAATTTCTGTAAATATCATCGTTATTTTTTAATGGAATACAGCCGCAGCTTTGTTTATAAAGAGGTTCTACTGGAACGTAAGTTACAGCCGGAATTTCTTCACCGTAAAGCTTTTTGTATGCAAGCTCTGCACCAATCTGGCCTTGAACAAAAATATTCTGATTCATTGTTGAAAGGCGAGGACGGGCCTGCTCACCGTAAGTGGAATCATCAAAACCAATAATTTTTACATCATCAGGGACATTTATCCCTATTTCTGTAAGGTGCTGCAGGCAACCAAGTGCGGTAAGGTCATTTACACATAAGATTGCATCAAAATTTACGTCTTCCTTGCTGCGATACTTTTTCTTCATTATTTCTTTTGCTTTATGAAGTGAAAAATCGCCGTCAAAAATAAGGGATTCGTCATATTTGAGCTTGTTAGTTTTAAGAGCCTTCTTAAAAGCGTCAAATCTCATCATTGATTCTTTTGAACCTGTTCCGTTAGCTCCAAAAAAAGCTATTTTATGACAGCCATGCTTCTTTTTAAGGTGTTCAATTGCATTCTGATATGCAGATTCGCATTCTGTAACAATGTAGCTTGAGCCTGGTATTTTAAGATCTGCACCAATAGAAATAATAGGTTTTTCTCTATAAGTTTTAAGGATTTTTCCAAGATTTATAGTAGAAATTGAAGAAGAATAAGAGCCTGTAATTACAATAATCAGGTCTACATCGGTAGAAAAAAGCAGGCTTACACTATTCCAGCTTTGATATTCATAGTTTCCGGAAGTAGTGTGAGGTTCTTTTGTTTGAGCCACAAAAAACTGAATGTCTTCCTTGTCGTTAAGATACGAAAATATACCGTCCAGAACATCCAGGGCATATTCAACTGTCAACGCATGTACAAGGATTCCTATTTTTTTCATATCTCTTCTATTATATAACACAAACTGAAAATTTGTAAAGGAATAAAGGTTGTGTATCAGGGGTTGCATAAGAACTTCCGCATTATAAAACCTTAATGTAGAAACTATGAAAAAATGCGGAGTGTGGGTTCTGGCTTTGTGGAGCATAGTACGCTGGAAGTGCAAAACTGCCGCAGGCAGGTTTGCACGGTAGAATAATTTCTATTCAGCGTACTCGGCGGAACAAAGACAGAACCCACACGTGAGCATTTTTTCATACTTGAAAATTCTATGCATTATAATACGGAAGTTTTGGAGCTTTTGCAGCCAATTCGTTTTAATATTTGACATTCGCGCCTGTTGGTATTATCTTTAAAGGGAGAGGTTAACTATGAAAACAAAAAACATCATTCTTGGCGCAGTTCTTGCTGTAATTGGCATTCTTATGGCCGCTGTTCCTGACACTTGTATTAAGGCAGCTGTAATTCTTGTTGGTGCTGCTTCGGTGGCTTTTTCTGTTTACAATCTTCTTGTTGTTTATAAACAGAGTGAAGATGCTGTTTTCAAAAAGACACTTCTTATTAAAAGCATTTGTACGTTTATTGTAGGTCTTATTGCTGTAATCTGTCCTTTTGTTCTTTTCCAGACAGTCGCAATTATCTGGAAAATCGTTTCGATTGTACTTGCCGTTTATCTTATTCTTTACGCCGGTGTAAGCGTTTATTCTTCTGCAAAGCTGCGCAACTCGTTTCCTCTTGAAAGCCGACGTCTTATTTTTGAAGCTTTGATTTTTGTTGCAATTGCAGTTCTTCTTATTATCATTCCAATTGAGTCGTTTGGACGTGCTTTTGTACGAACTGTAGGCTTAGGCGGTCTGCTTGTTGGTCTTATTATGATTATTGTAGAGGTTGCTGTAAGTAAGCGAACTGCTCCTGCAAAAGCCGAAGAAAAAGAAGCTGATATTGCCGATAAAATTGATCCACAGACTGCAGCCGAAGCCGCAGATGATGACGATTCCGGCGATGGCGATGCTTCCGACGAATCATAAATTATACCAAAAATGAGTATTGAACCTGCACTTTATCTTATTCCTGTAACTCTTGGAGAAACGGAAATAAACCGTGTCCTTCCTGATTATAATCATGATATTGTTACAGGAATAAAGCATTTTATAGTTGAAAATCTCCGTTCTGCACGACGCTTTCTTAAAAAAGTTGAAAAATCAATTAATATAGACGAACTCGAATTTTATGAGCTAAACAGGCACACAGACCGAAAAATCATTGGCGAATACTTAAAACCTTTACTGGAACAAAATCAGCCTATAGGAATTATTTCGGAAGCAGGTTGTCCTGCTATTGCCGATCCGGGAGCAGATGTTGTTGCAATTGCTCAAAGTAAAAATCTTAAGGTTGTACCTCTTGTTGGACCTTCTTCTATTATAATGTCGCTCATGGCAAGCGGCTTTAATGGTCAGCAGTTTGCATTCAACGGATATCTTCCTGTTGATATTCCGGGGCGTATAAAAGCACTTAAAAAGCTGGAAAATAAGGTTTACAATGAAGATCAGACTCAGATTTTTATAGAAACACCGTATCGTAATGCAAAAATGATGGAAACAATCTTTTCTAATCTAAAGCCTACGACAAAGGTTTGTATTGCGGCCGGAATTACATGCGAAGAAGAATTTATAAAGACAAAAACTGTAGAAAAATGGAAGAAAGAAAAGCTTCCTGATCTTGGAAAGATTCCGTGCGTTTTCCTTATTTATAAGGCTTAACCCCAGCCGGTACATACTCACCGTTTATTGCCGCAAGCATTGCTGTAAGTGAATAATCACATCGCCAGCTGTAACCAAGCAGAATTGTATCGCACCAGTTTAGAGTATTTGTAAGCTCTGGTGACATTGTAGAAAGAATAATAACCGTTTTTCCTGTATCACGGAAATATTGCGCAAGCTTTACATGATTTTCATTTGAAACACAAATGATGATTGTATTGTAATTTGCCGAAATAGACGGAAGCTGGTCAAGCACCCATTGAGTTTCGTTCGGACCTGTATCATAGCTGACATATACTTGTCCTGCCTGTGGATATCGTGCAAGTGCATCATTAAAGAACTGAGCAAGTGAACCGATTATAAGGATCCTGCCGCTTTTTGTCGTATCAAGAGGGAACGCATTTCCCTGTTTCTGAATTGTGATTGAACGGCATGCCTGTTCTATAAAGAATTTTTCGCCTTCCTTGTCCGGAATGTACTGATCAATTGAATCCGGGTCAGGGTAGAGTGGCGCAGTCTGATTTCCGCTCTTAAAATATTCAAGCTTTGCCTTTATTACCCTGTAGGCTGCATCCTTAACACGTGCACGGAATTCGCTGTCCGAAGCCATAAGGTTCAGGTTTTTATACCACAAAGCTTCATCAAGGTTTGCAGTTCGCGAAGAAAGAATTATGTCATTACCTGCTTCTATTGCCATTTTGAATGCGTTAGAAATAGTTCCGGCAAAAATTGTTGCGCCGGCCATTTCCATATCATCTGTGATTATAAGGCCGTCGTAGCCTAACTGACCACGCAGAAGGTCTGTAAGAAAATATTTTGAAAGCGAAGCAGGTGCTCCTGATTTATCAATCTGAGGAAAACTTAAATGTCCCGACATTATTGCAGGAGTTCCTTCTTTTATAAGATACATATAAGGAATGAGCTCTCTGTTTTTAAAGGTTTCAAAATCAATGTCTATCTGCGGCAGTCGTCCATGAGAATCAAGGTCTGTGTCACCGTGGCCGGGAAAATGCTTTACGGTAGGAATTACACCTGCGGCCTTTGAACCAGCAGAAAATGCTGCACCAAGGACTCCTGATTTTTCGGGGTCGTCGCCAAATGAACGGATTCCGATTATTGATGAATCGTGATTTGTAAAAAGGTCTACAGTTGGAGCAAAATTCATGTTTATTCCAAGTGCCTTTATTTCGCGGCTTATGTAATAGGCGCTGTACCAGGCATCTGCAGGATAACCCGAAGCACCAATAGCCATGTTTCCCGGAGTTATAAGTGTGTCGCCTTTTACGTGACGGATTGAACCACCTTCCTGGTCGGTTGCAACAAAAAGAGGAATCTTAAAGCGATTCTGCTGAGAATTTTTCTGCAGCGACGAAACAGATTTTGCAACAAGATGAATGTCATTTGTATTCCAGCCGAAGACCTTTACATTTCCAAGCCCACGTTCAACCCAATCATACAAAAGCTTATCTGGTTCTGCGCCTGCCCAACCGAACATTAAAATCTGCGAATAAAGCTCTGCATCTGTCATCTGGTCTACAATTGCCTGAGCAAGCTGTTCATTAGGAAGATTGTCCCAGAAGGTTACTGTCTGCGCATATAACTTTGTTGCTGCGGTAAAGAGAAGTAATGAAGAGAGCAGGGCAATAAAACGCTTTTTCATTTAAGTCTATTCTAGCATTTCTTTAGCGGAATTTGCGGCAATTGCACCGTCACTTGTAGCCGTAACAATCTGGCGGAAAGGTTTTGCCCTAACGTCTCCCGCTGCGAAAAGTCCTGGAATTGAAGTCTGCATTTTTTCATCTGTGATGATATAGCCTGTTTCATCCTTGCGTAGCATATCAACAAGGTCTGTCTGAGGCAGCATCCCTGCAAAAATAAATACAACGTTACATTCTACAGTTGTCTGTTCGCCTGTTTTTGTATTTTCAAGCGTAAGGGATTCAACCTTATTAGTACCGTTTATTGATTTTACAACAGAATCATAAATAGGTTTTACACCTGCAGCCAGCATTTTGTCTACAATTGACTTTTGAGCCCTGAACGAATCTCTTCGGTGAATGATTGAAACATCGCTTGAAATTGAAGAAAGATAAATTGCTTCTGAACAGGCAGAATCTCCACCGCCTACAACAAAGATTTTTTTATTTCTGAAGAAAGGACCATCACAAACTGCACAGTAGGAAACACCACGTCCTGTAAATTCTTTTTCACCAGGAACTCCAAGATTTTTATGAATAGCACCAGTTGCAATACAAAGAGCAGGAGCAGAATAAACAGTATCTTTAGTTGTAACTACAAAATCATTTCCTCTCTTGTCGATTGAAGAAACCTGAACCTGTAGTATCTGGGCACCAAAGCTTTCTGCCTGCTTTTTCATTGTTTCTATAAAATCATAGCCGTTAACTGCAGGAAAAACTCCAGGATAATTTTCAAGATCCGGAATCTGAATAACCTGTCCACCTGCACCCATTCCATCAAGCACTATAGTTTTTAATCCACCTCTTGCTGCATATTGTGCTGAACTTAAACCTGCTGGCCCTGCGCCAATAATAATATAATCGTATTGTTTTGTTTCCATAGTATAGTATTGTAACAGATTTTCTTGAGAAGTGGAATATTGTATCATCAACTGTAATCTACTATAATATGATTTAATTATTTATAAATAGTACAAAACAGATTTTTAAGAGGTAACATATGATTTCTTGGTCAAATGCTGACACACTTTCATCATGGAAAAAGTTGATGTCACTTAAAGGTATGGTTTCTGTTGCAGAGGAACTTTCGGGTAGTGGTGCTGCAGACAGAATCGCAAAATATTCAATTCCTATGGGCGGTGCTCTTACATATAATTATGCCGCAAAACAGGTAAACGAACAGATTCTTAAAACTCTTGCTGAACTTGCAGATGAACAGCAGCTTGTAGAAAAATATCAGGAGCTTTTGGATGGAGCAGTAATCAATACCGGCGAAAAGCGTATGGTTTTGCACCAGCTTACACGCGGTCAGCTTGGAAAAGATGTAATTGCAGACGGCGTAAACAAGCGTGAATTCTACATAAACGAAGTAAAGCGTATTGCTGATTTTGCTGATAAGGTTCATTCAGGCGCACTTGTAAACGAAAAGGGTGAAAAATATACAACAGTCTGCCAGATAGGTATTGGTGGTTCTGATCTTGGTCCTCGTGCAATGTATCTTGCTTTGGAAAACTGGGCAAAGAAAAACAATACTTTTAAGATGGAAGCACATTTTATTTCTAACGTTGACCCTGACGATGCTGCAAGCGTTGTAAAATCACTTGATATTGCAAAGACAATCTTTATTCTTGTTTCAAAATCTGGAACAACTTTGGAAACCCTTACAAACGAAAGCTTTGTAAAAGACTTTATTAAAAAGGCAGGCTGCGACGCAAGCAAACACATGATTGCAGTTACTTCTGAGACATCTCCGCTCGCTCATAACCCAGACTATATGGCTGCCTTCTATATGGATGATTACATTGGTGGACGCTATTCTTCAACTTCTGGAGTAGGTGGAGCAGTTTTGAGCCTTGCTTTTGGGCCAAAAGTTTTCCAGGAATTCCTTGATGGTGCTGCAGAAGAAGATAAGCTTGCCTTGAATAAGGATATTACAAAAAATCCTGCCCTTATGGATGCACTTATCGGCGTTTACGAGCGTAATGTTCAGGAATATCCTGCAACAGCAATTCTTCCATACAGCCAGGCTTTGAGTCGTTTCCCGGCCCACTTGCAGCAGCTTGATATGGAATCAAACGGTAAATCTGTAAACCGCAATGGTGAACCTATGAATTATCTTACAGGTCCTGTAATTTTTGGTGAACCTGGAACAAATGGACAGCATTCCTTCTACCAGCTGCTCCATCAGGGAACAGATATTATTCCTCTTCAGTTTATTGCTTTCCGCCAGAATCAGACAGGCGAGGATGTTGTAATTGAAGATTCTACAAGCCAGGTAAAGCTTTGTGCAAACGTAACAGCTCAGATTGTTGCTTTTGCCTGTGGTAAAACTGATGAAAACCCTAACAAAGCATTTGCAGGCAACAGACCAAGCAGCTTGATTTACGGCGACCAGCTTAATCCAAAATCTCTTGGAGCTCTTCTTGCACATTACGAAAACAAAGTAATGTTCCAGGGCTTTGTATGGAACGTAAACAGCTTTGACCAGGAAGGTGTACAGCTTGGAAAGAAGCTTGCCAAAACAGTTTTGAGTGGCCAGATGGAAGGCGCCCTCAAGGCATACGCAGGTCTTTTGATAAAATAGTTGTCACGCGGATTCGATTTTGCTAACGCAAAATCGAATCCGCATGACATTTTTCTAATCTAACAAGCATCTTTCTAATCTTGTAAATTTTGCATAAAAAGTGTATATTTATACATTATGAAAGAACGTCAGTCACGCCTTAAGGCTATTAAAACTCTTATAAAAAACAATACAATCGAAAGTCAGGATGATTTACTTTCTCTTCTTTTAAAAGAGGGTTATGACGTAACTCAGGCTACTCTGAGTCGCGATCTTAAGCTTTTAAAGGTTGGTAAGGTTCCTGATGGTCAGAACGGCTATATGTATGCCCTGCCTGGTGATGACGAAAGTGCTGAATCAGAAGCAATTTATGTTCAGGATTTTTTGCGCGGTTATGTAAGTATAGATTACAGCGGAAATATTGTCGTTATTAAAACTTTCCCCGGCCACGCAAATACTGTCTGTAATGCAATAGATAATCTTAATATGGATGAAGTTCTTGGAACAGTTGCAGGTGATAACTGTATGTTTGCCTGCCTGCGCGAAGGTGTTACTGGTGAACAGTTTCTGGAACGCCTTAAAAAGCATATTCCTGGAATTGAAGATTAATAATTCTATTCAAAAACTGTTGTTTCATTTTTCATTTTCAGTTAAAGTTATTCCATGCTCTTTACTAGTACAAGAAACAATGATTTGAACGTCAAGTTTTCTCAGGCTGTCAGGGATTGTATTCCTAAAGATGGCGGTGTTTTTGTTCCGGCAGCAAATGCGTTTGAGGATCTTCGTCGTTGGATCTATTATATAAATAAAGATACCTCTTTTACTTCAATTGCAGGAACTTTGTCTTCTGCTTTTTTAAACGAAGAATTTTCTCCTATTATATGTCAGACTATTGCCGAAAAGGCTTTTCCTTTTACTCCTGTAATTAAACAGCTTGATGATAATCTTTTTAATCTGGAACTTTTTCACGGCTACACAGGCTGCTACAGAGATTTTGGCGTAAGCTATCTTTGTTCTTATCTTGAAACAACACATTCTTTAAATGGCGGCAATTCTGTTTTTGTTGATTTTACACACGGCGAACTTGGAACTCTTCTTGCCAAGGTGCTTCGTGGTAAAAAGCATATAAAGGCAGTGCTTGTTTATGAAAAAGGTTCGGTGCGTGGTCTTGAGTCAGAAGATTTAATGTGGAATGGCGGAAATATTCTTCCAATAGAAATGGAAGGTTCTGAACAGGATATAAAATCTGCAATTGCAAAGCTTTTTGATGATGACGAGTTTGTTAAGACTAACAATCTTACACTTGCAAATACAACAAATGTCTGCCGTTTAATGGCACAGATTTTTCATTTTGCGTATGCTTTTGCCCAGATTAAACACAAGGTCGACGGCGATATTTTTTATTCTATGGAAGCCGGAAATTACGGCATGCTGGCTGCAGGTCTTTACAGCTGGCGTTTTGCACTTCCTGTAAATGGCTTTTATGTTCCGGCAACAGCTTCTCTTGGTGTAGACGGAGCCGGAAATGCGCAGATTCTTGATTCCTTTGTTGATATAAAAGAGCGGGGTGGTGCAGATCCTATTTTCCCTGCAAATCTTGAACGACTTGAAGCCTTTTTTGGGGACAACGCTCTTATGATAAGAAACTTTGTATTTCCGACAGTTGTGAATGAGCGTGCGCGTGAAAAAGCTGCAAAAGAGTTGTTTATAAAATATGGAGTTTTTGCTGATCCCGGAACTGCAAGTGCGTATGCTGCAATAAAAGAAGCAGGTGCACAGACTGGTGATTTTGATGGAGCGTATGTTCTGGTTTCTCAGAATCATCCGGCATTGAGCAGCAGCTATTGTCGTCATGTTGTTGGCGAAACACCACAGCTCCCACCGGATATTATAAAGACTCTTAAACCTGTAAGATTAAACAGACCTGTAGTTGCAACCAGCGATGAATTACGAACACTGATTGCAAATGAAATCTAGCGGATAGAAGAAGCTTCTTTTTCTGTTGCCGATTTCCAGAACTGGCTTCGTCCAAAAGGTCCAACTTCGCCGCGCATTTCGAGCGTGTCCTGCTTATACTTTTTGCCGTCTGCCTTGTGGAATGTAATGCGGCATTTGTAGCGTTTTCCATCATTCGGATCAATGATATAACCGTCGGCCCATTTTCCTGCATCCTGTTTCTTTAAATCCCAGATCCATGATGTTCCTACAGATGTAAGTGTTCCTATATCTGCACCGTTCATAAAGTTATCATAGGATTTTCCTTTTCCACCGGTTGCTTTTACATCCTGAGGGAGCCCTGCAACCGAAAGAATCTTTCCATAAAGCTTTCCACCCTGTTCCCAAATCTGCCAGCCGGCTGTGTCCTTATTACTTTTTTCATCAACGCTAATCCAGAATCCTTCTGCAGGATCTGCTGCAAAAACAGCTGTCATACAAACTGCCATTGCAAGAATGATTGCTGCGAGTTTTTTCATAATAATGTCTCCTTTAAATAAATATATCCCTATTATATCAGACAAAGAGGAAAATACAAATCAGAAAAAAAATACAAAGATTCTGGCTGTCGTAAAAAAATGTCAGAAAAAATTTTTAAAAAAAATGTCAGAAAAAATTTTTTAAAAAAAATTGACATATCGAAAAGACGTGATATAATTAGTTAAACCTTTTACTAAAACGTTTTACCTGGTTCTCCTCAGGAAAAAAAACTTTCTGGTAAAGGTTAATTTTAAGAAGTTTTTGTTAAACGTTTTACTAAAAAAGAGGGTAGATATGCACCTTTTTAAGTTCAAAAATCAGAGGAAGAAGCAGACTGTAACTGATTTTCTTCTTATAGTTCCTTTTCTTCTTCTTATTCTTGTTTTTTCCTATTATCCATTATATGGCTGGGTATATGCCTTTTTTGATTACAAGCCTCCATTTCCTTTATCATGGGATAAGTTTGTAGGTTTTAAATGGTTTGTATCCATGGTCGAAAACCCTATAAAGCTTAAAAAACTTGCTCAGGTTCTTACTAATACTTTTGCAATGAGTGGTTTGAGTCTTTTGTTCTCATGGTTCCCTATGATTTTCGCTGTATTCTTAAACGAAATTCAGTCGGTGCCATTTAAAAAGTTTGTTCAGACTGTAACAACTCTTCCAAACTTTATCAGCTGGGTATTGGTTTATGCCATTGCATATAGTGTTTTCAACAGTACAGGTGCAATCAACAGTGTTCTTATGCGAATGGGTGTTATTGAAGAACCTATTATGTTCCTGCAATCTACTACTCACATCTGGTTTAAACAGTGGCTCTGGCTTACCTGGAAAAATGCGGGTTGGGCAGCTATTATGTATATTGCTGCCATTACGAGTATAGATGATTCGCTTATGGAAGCAGCCATGATTGACGGAGCTTCCAGAATGCAGAGAATCTGGCATATCACTATTCCTAGTATTCTTCCAACATACTTTGTTCTTGTTATGATGAGTCTTGCAAACTTCCTTTCTAATGGAATGGAGCAGTACTTTGTATTTGCAAACTCATTCAATAAAGCAAAGATTGAAGTTCTTGATCTTTATGTTTACAACCTTGCAATGGGTTCCGGCGGTTATTCGCTTTCAACGGCAATAAGTATTCTTAAAACATTTGTAAGTATCATTCTGTTGTGGGCTACAAATGCTGTTTCTAAAAAACTTCGTGGTGAAACACTTATATAGGAGGGGATGGAAATGGCAAGTTTACATAAAAAAACAGCAGAAGATTATATCATTTCGGCAGCAACTTATATCATTTATACATTCTTTGCGTTTGTCTGCGTTTATCCTTTCTATTATATTCTCATAAATTCTGTAAGTGCGAATGATTTGAGCGAAAGAGGAAAGGTTCTTATTGTTCCTTTAAAATTCCACCTGAGCAACTACAAGCAGGTTATGAAAATCAGCGGACTTGTAACGTCCTTTAAGATTTCTATTCTTAGAACTGTAATTGGAACTATCTGTACAGTTATTGTTTCAGGCTTCCTTGGTTATATGTTTACAAAAGAAACCTTGTGGAAGAGAAAGTTCTGGTACCGCTTTGTTGTTGCAACAATGTATTTTAATGCGGGTATTATTCCATGGTTCATTACAATGCGAAACCTGCATCTTACAAATAATTTCTGGGCATATATTTTCCCTGTTGCTGTTCAGCCCTTCTACATAGTTTTGTGTAAGACGTTTGTAGAAAGCATTCCAAAAGAACTGGAAGAGGCGGCTGTAATTGATGGGGCAGGAACGCTTCAGATTTTCTTCCGTATTATTATACCGGTAATCAAGCCTATTATTGCTACTGTTGCAATTTTTGCTTCTGTAGCACAGTGGAACTCTTTCCAGGATACATTGCTGCTTGTTACCGATCCAAAGCTTTATACTCTGCAGTTCACACTGTATCAGTATATAAATCAGGCAAGCTCCCTTAAGGCGCTTGTTAATAACAGTACTTCGGCCAGTGCTCTTGCTGCAAGTCTTGCTCATGCTCAGACTGCAACCTCTATCCGAATGACTGTTTCTGTAATTGTCGTTCTGCCGATTATCTGTGTCTATCCAATTTTCCAGCGTTACTTTACAAAAGGAATCATGATTGGCGCAGTAAAAGGTTGATATAAAAAAAACTAAAATCAAGAAAAGGAGGTATCAACGTGAAAAAAGGAAAGCTTATTTCTATTATCACATTGATGGCTGTTTCTACAGCATTGCTCTGCAGCTGTGGAAATGGCAAGAAGGATTCAAAAGTTGTTGATGAAAACGCACCAATAACTCTTGAAATTTTCGATGTTGCTGCAAACTATCAGGGTATGCAGACAGGTTGGTTTGCAAAAGTAGTTAAGGATAGATTCAATATTGAACTTAACATTATTGCTCCTCAGGTTGCTGGTGATTCTATTTATCAGCTCCGCGCAAGCTCTGGAAATCTTGGAGACATTGTTCTTCTTGAATCTACACAGTTCCAGGATTGTCTTGAAGCTGGTTTGATTAAAGATATCAGCGATAAGATTACCGGCTGTTCAAATCTTATGAAATTTGACAAGCAGATTAAGGCTTTGAACGCTGGTCTTCCAGGAAACTCTGCAGGAAAATACTATGGTATTCCAACAGAAATGATGGATACTTCTCCAACATCATTCACACAGGAAAGAATTTATTCTCTTCCACAGCTCAGATGGGATTTGTACAACAAGATTGGTGCTCCTGAACTTAATAACCTTGATGATTTGTTGAAGGCATTTGTTGAACTCCGCAAGGTTCACCCAACAAACGAAAACGGCGATCCAGCTTATCCACTTTCATTGTGGCCTGATTGGGACGGTGGTGACGGTATGATTGGTATTGCCAACGTTGTACAGCTCACAACATGGTACGGTGAAAAGATTAAGGGTTCCGCAATCCTCAAATCAGACGGAAAAACATTCTATCCACTTACAGAAAAAACCGGTACTTACTACAAGATGCTTAAATTCTTAAACGACGCTTACAGACTTAAGGTAGTAGACCCAGATTCTGGTACACAGGACTGGAATTCTGTTTGTGCTAAGATTTCTAACGGCCAGGTTGACTTTATCTGGTACACATGGGAAATTGGTTTCTGGAATACATCTAACCGCCTTGCTGACGGAACTGCATTCTGCTTTATCCCTATTAATGATCAGAACTACTACACAGACTCAGATGCTTACTATGGAAGCGGACGTGTATTTGGTGTAGGTTCAAAAGTTGATGATGCTAAATATGACCGCATCATGAAGTTCCTTGACTGGTATGCTTCTCCAGAGGGAGCTATGTTCCAGCACAACGGTATTGAAGGATTCAACTACAAGAAGGCAGCAGACGGAAGACTTGAACAGATGAACGACAATGCTCTTATGGATAACCTTCCAGTTCCTGCTGAATTTGGTGGCGGTGGATACAGCGATGGTAACAACGCTATTAACCAGTGGATTGTTAACTCTAACTGTACAAACCCTATTACAGGTGAAATTTATGCTACTCAGTACTGGTCTACTTACAAAGAAAAGAACATGACTCAGATGAGAAGAGACTGGGAAAAGAAGTATGATGCAAAAGATGCTACAGACTGGATGACAAAGAACAAGAAAATTGTTGTAAGTCCTTCTGTTTCTGTTGCTCTTCCTTCAGACTCAGCAGATATTTCTGTAATCCGAAACAGTGTTAACAAGTCTGTTTGTGACGCTTCTTGGCGTATGATTTTTGCAAAAGATGATGCAGAATTCGACAAGATGTGGAACGAAATGACAACAGAAGTAAAGGGATTCGGATTTGATGACCTTTACAAGTTTGATGTTGAAAAACACACAATCGAAGTTAACGCAAAATTGGCTGCAAAATAAAATCTAAATATCCGTATGCTTGCGTAAAAAAAAGCCTCTCGTCAGCTGAGAACTGCCGAGGGGTTGTTTTTTTCATTTAAAAACATTTATTTATTTCTTTTACAAGAGTTTCATGTTATAATAGACCTATGGATCAAAAAGTAAAGGCGGAAAAAAAAGAAAAA
The DNA here is from genome assembly GCA_017963165.1 of Treponema sp. The sequence continues at coordinate 37,175 of JAGCTZ010000058.1, read as the reverse complement.
GCCGTTCAACGTAGACATCAGCGGGTGTGGAATTTTTTCTGGTATGTAACGGCACCTTTTTTTAAACTTATTTATTCCTACAAATGTAAAATTGCTCCAAAAATCCAAGGCTCTTATCTTGTTATATCAAATCATACAACAGAATTAGATTGTGTTCTTGTTGGAATGAGCTTTAAAAAACAAATGTATTTTGTTGCCAGCGAACATGTTTACCGAAAAGGCTGGGTATCAAAACTTTTATTCTGGGCTTTTGAGCCAATCGCTAAAATCAAAGGTGCATCAGATACACTTACAGTTATGAAGATTATCCGCAGGCTTCGTAACGGATACAATGTATGCCTTTTTGCCGAAGGTAATCGTTCATTTGATGGACGAAATTTTCCTGTTCCAGAAGCTACAGGTAAGCTTGCAAAAATCTGCGGCGCTTCACTTGTCACATATCGAATAGAAGGTGGTTATCTTACAAATCCACGCTGGGGCTTTGGAATCCGCAGGGGAAGAGCTTATGGACAGGTTGTAAATGTTTACACACCCGAACAGCTTGCTCAGATGACGCCAGAACAGATTACACAGATAATCCAGAAAGATATTAATGAAGATGCTTATGAAAGGCAGTCTCTTAAACCAATTGCATATAAGGGAAAAAATCGAGCGCTTGGAATTGAATGTGCCTATGGTGTGTGTCCGCGCTGTCGTACTCTTGGAAAAATTGTTTCAAATGGAAACAAAGTTTTGTGTACAGAGTGTGGAAATGAAACAGAGTTTGATAAATATGGTAATTTTGATCCGGCTTTTGGTGTTAACAATCCAGAGGAGTGGGAGGATTTGCAGGAGGATTATTTAAAAAAACTTGCAGCTTCTCCCCGAACAGATTCAGAGCCTTTCTTTACCGATTCAGATGTTTCGCTTAAGCTTGTCGATTCTGCTCATAATGAAAAAGAGCTCGGAAGTGGCAAAATGTCTTTGTATTCAAATCGTTTTGTTTTTATGCCTGCAAACGGAGAAAGCATTTCTCTTGCATTAAAGGATATTCCCGATATGTCTGTTTACAGCCGTAACGGTTTTGTTTTTACAGATGCCGCGGGAACTCATTATGAAATAAAACCAATCGAAAAAAAATCACCGCTAAACGTGCGGAAATATATATCTATATGGAAAGTATTGCGTGGTGGTTGATCCAGTCAACACCACCATCAGGAGGATTAAATGAATTATTCAGCAGAAAATGTTGTTTTGTGGAGCCCGGTTGTGCAACTTGGAATTATTGCACTTCTTGTGCTTATTTCGAACATCTTACGACTTAAGGTGCCGCTTATAAAGAAGACGCTTATGCCTACTTCTGTCCTGGCCGGTTTTCTGCTGCTTGGCTTTAAGTATACGGGTATTCTTGAAATAAATGCCGGTATTCTGGATGCGCTTACATATCATGGAATTGCGCTTGGCTTTATTGCAATGTCGCTTCGTGTAACTAAAAACGATTTTTCACAGGGCGGGGGAGTACGTACAGCAATAAACAGCGGTGCAATGATTGTCAGCTCTTATATGATTCAAGGTGTTGTAGGTCTTCTTATTTCAATTGGTCTTGCTTATACCTTCAAACCAGATATGTTCAAAGCCGCAGGTATTCTTCTTCCTATGGGCTTTGGACAGGGACCAGGACAGGCAAACAACATTGGTTCAAGTTATGAAGCACTTGGATTTGCCGGTGGAAAGTCTTATGCCCTTGCAATTGCCGCAACAGGCTTTTTAGTTGCATGTATAATCGGTGTAATCTATCTTAATATTCAGGCAAGACGCGGAAAGTTTGAACGAAAGAATGCAGAAGAACTTTCCGGCTCTGTTACGCTTGATACATTTCAGGATGAAGGTGAAATGCCAATTTCTCAGTCTATAGACCGTCTTTCAATTCAGGTTGCGCTGATTGTTCTTGTATATGTATTTACTTTCTTTGTACTGTGGGCAATTACTTCTCTGCTTGCAAAGTTTGCTCCTGGAGTAGCAAATGCTCTTTCTCCAATTTTCTGGGGCTTTAATTTTATTTTTGGTTCACTCTTTGCTGTTCTTACCCAAAAAGTTCTTACAAGATTCCGCAAAATCAGATTGATGAGAATGCAGTATCAGAATAATTATCTTTTAAGCCGCATCTCTGGTCTTTTCTTTGATGTTATGATTATCTGTGGAATTGCTTCCATTGACTTTGAAGATTTGCATGGCTTATGGATTCCATTTGCCCTCACAACAATTCTTGGTGGTATAGCAACCTTCCTCCACTTAAAATTCTTCTGTAAACGCATTTATAAAGGCTATGAAGAAGAAGGCTTCCTTTCTATGTTTGGTATGATGACAGGAACAATCAGCTCTGGAATTCTGCTTGTACGTGAAATAGATCCTGACTTCAAAACTCCTGCAGCCAATAATCTAGTTTCGGGTAGTGGTGTAGCAATTGCATTTGGCGCCCCTATGCTTATCCTTATCAGTATGGCACCAAAATCAACAGCCTCAACATTTATTGTTCTTGGACTTCTGGCAGTTTACTATTTTATTCTTATTGGTATTATGTGCATCAAAGGTAAGAAAAAAGAAGAAGCTGTTTCTGAATAACACAAGTAAATGTCACACGGATTCGATTTTGCTAACGCAAAATTAAAGTCATAAAATGAAACGACGTTAGTCATTTCGAATCCGCGTGACTTTTGTATTTTAAATATTATAGAGTCATTTTGATACGGTATTTACTCAAAAATAATCAACTGTGTTAAATTGACACACCAAAATCCCATAAATCACATTTTTGACTCATTTTTATTGACTATTAAGGTGTTTTTTATTAAATTTCCGCTTTTTTTGCGATTTTCAGGCACTTGGCACAAAACTTGCTATATATATTGCAGATGGAGGCCATGATATGAAACATGATGATGTACTTGCAATGTATCTTAAAGAGATAAACAAAGTTCCGCTTCTTACACGCGAAGAAGAAATAGAGCTTTCACAAAAAGCAAAAAATGGTGATAAAGCTGCCAGAGATAGAATGATTAATGCAAATCTGCGCTTTGTTGTTCGTGTTGCCAAAAAATATCAGAATCATGGTCTTGACCTGACCGATTTAATCAGCGAAGGTAATATTGGTCTTATGACTGCAATTGAAAAATTTGAACCTTCACGCGGCTATCATTTTATTTCTTATGCCGTATGGTGGATTAATCAGAGTATACTTAAAGCTTTAAGCGAAAAAAGCCGTGCAATCCGTCTGCCGCTTAACCGTGCAAATGAACTTGTACGTATTGAATATGCAAGCAATCTTATTAATGGAACTCTTACAGAAACAGAAGAATGTGAACAGATTGCAGAAATGCTTAACATGCCTGAAGCAAAGGTTAGAGAGCTTCTTTCAATAAGCAACGGAATGGTTTCACTTGATTCTACAGTTTCATCAAAAGATAGCGACAATTCTTCTGTCGGCGATTATTACGAAGATGAGCTTTATGAAAAGCCGGAAGAAGTTACTGTTTCAAATGCACTTAAAGAAGATATGGACAAACTGCTTGATACACTTAAGCCAAATGAAGCAAAAGTTCTTCGTCTGCGCTATGGTCTGAACGGTTACAAGCCAATGTCTTTGCAGGAAATAGGCGAGCAGTGCAACCTTACAAAAGAACGTGTACGCCAGATTGAAAAAAAGGCAATCTTCCGTCTTCAGAATCCTACAAGAATGAAGAGACTTGACGGTTACCTTGCTGCATAAGCACTTGAAAAAGCTGAAAATGCATCGGCACGAGCCTGAAGTAAAAGGTCTTTATCTTTAGAAATATCTGCTATACCTAACGAAAGTTCACCGGCCTGGGCAGTTCCCTGTAATTCGCCCGGGCCTCTGGTTTTTAAATCCTGTTCTGCAATATAAAATCCGTCTGTACTCTGGCGCAGAGCCTTCATTCGTTCTATGCCTGTTTCCGAAAGATTTTTATTGTATATCAAAAAGCAGTATGACTGCTCGCTTCCACGACCAACGCGTCCTCTAAGCTGATGAAGCTGAGCCATTCCAAAATGATCTGCCTGTTCTATTACCATACAGGTTGCATTAGGTACATCAACTCCAACTTCTATTACAGTTGTAGCAACAAGAATCTGAAGCTTGCCGTCATGAAAATCGCTAAGAGCCTTTGCCTGTTCTTCTTCATCAATTTTGCTATGAACAAGTGCACATTTATATTCAGGGAAAATCTTTTTGAGCTGTTCAAAATTCTGTTCAGCCGATTTATAGTCCCCATCCGATTGAATTGCAGGATAAACAAAATATGCCTGATGACCTTTTGCAAGCTCTTTACGGACAGCTTCGTAGGCGTTTGTTTCGTTTCCTTCTTTTACAAGATAGGTCTGAATAGGTTTTCGTCCTTTTGGCATAGATTTTATTATAGAAACATCAAGGTCGCCGAACATTGTAAGAGCCAGTGTCTGCGGAATTGGAGTTGCGCTCATCATCAAAAGGTGCGGTTCGCTTGTCATTCCGTTTTCTTCGGAAACACGCCCCTTTGCAATTATTGCCTGACGCTGTAAAACTCCAAATCGATGCTGTTCATCAATTACAGCAAGCTGCAAATCCTTGTAAGTTACCTGTGCCGAAAAAAGTGCATGTGTCCCAATAAGAATGTCTATTTCGCCTGCTTTAAGGGCCTTTAAAAGCTGTGTGCGACCGGAAGCCTTTATATTGCCAGTTAAAAACGCTGTTCTGATTCCAAGACAATCAAGCATTCTTGAAGTTGTTTCTGCATGCTGGCGCGCAAGAATTTCTGTAGGTGCCATAAATGCACATTGTCCGCCATAATTGATTACACGCAGACATATAAAAAGGGCAGTGAGTGTTTTACCTGAACCAACGTCGCCCTGTAAAAGTCTTGCCATTGTAAAAGGAGGTCTGTCTTTATTTTCCTGTGGTTTGTAACGTTGTGTAAAGCCCCGGTCAATTTCGGCATTCATTTCAAATATAACTTTCTGCTGGTCTGGAGTAAGATCAAACGGAAGCTTATCCATCAACTCGCGCTGCAACGGCGAAAGTGAAGAACGGAAAAGTGCCGTAGAAATTGAACCGTCAGAAGTTTCAGCTTGTGGTGCTGCATTTGTTTCTACTGTAATTTCCTGCTCGGGAATATAACCGCGGTGACGGAAAGCCCGTTGTGCAATTGCATATTGCAGATGATATAATTCTTCGTAGGCAAGTGTTTTTCGTGCAAGCTTTGCATCGGCAAGAGTTTTTGGCTGATGTATGCTTTTAATTGCTTCCTGTTTTGTTTCAAGTCCCCGCTGACTTATTATCTGTTCGGGAATTTCATTGTCTATGCCATGAGCATATTGTACCACTGCAGAACAGATTGCTTTGTAAAGTGCCTTGTGTGTAACGCCTTCTGTAAGATGATAGACAGGAAGAATTCCTGTGTTGAGCGGTTGTGCTGCTTTTAGCGCTGCGGCAGTTACTTCCTGCTCAAAGTTCATTTTTGTAACTTCAAACGAACTGCTTTGAAGCTTATTATATTTTACATAAAAGGCACCTGTTACAGTTATTACAGAGCCTGTAACAAGCTGGTTTTCTAAAAACGCTCTATTAAAACAGATTAATTCTGCAGGGGCTGTTCCATCATTTATAAGAATTTTAAGTGTTTTCATTCGTCCGTAGCCGAACCATTCCTGACCCATTACTCTTGCGACTGTATGAATTTTGGGATGTGTTTTATATTCTGCAAGCGTAACTTTTACAGAACGGTCTTCGTAGCCGCGCGGATAATACTGCAGTAAATCTCCGACTGTAAAGATGTTTAACTTTGAGAGGTTTTTTGTAAGCTGCGGACCCACCCCCGAAATTGAGGAGACAGGCGTTTTTATGTCGTTTATCTTCATAGGCATACGTCTTTGCAGGGGAAGTATGGCAACCCCAAAGCTGCCGTTTTGCTTCCTGCAATGACATTAGAACGGAATTTTATAACAAAGCATAATCAGAATTCCAAAAAGAATTCTTGCAATAACCCATATAATTCCAATCGAAATCCAGCTTATAAGAAGTGCCTTCTGGTAAGTCAGGTTATTCTTAACAAAAGAATTACCTAACTTGTAAACGAATTTCTGAAGCATAAGATCAAGCTGATACCATGCTGAGTTTGTGGAAACCTGACCTTTGTTTGCAAGCAGCACAATCCAGCGGATAAGAATGAGCAGGAAAAAAATTGTAAGAAGAGAAGAACAAACACTCCAGAGCATGTTTAAGATTGTTGCCAGAATTCCACCAAAGTAAATGCGTCCTGTTGTTGTTATTCCGCCAAGAATAGAAGAAACCAGGGAAAGAATTCCAATTGCAAGAATCGGTGAAAAATCAATGTTTCCAAAACGGAACCAGCCGCGTCGCGAAAAAACTCTTAAGTATGGATCTGTAATGGAAGAAATGATTTTTCCAAATCTTGTAAACTTTGCTCCTGGAATCCAGGTCATAAAAATCGAAATAAGGCAGAGTATTGTATATATGATTATTACTGCCGAAAGAAATGATAAAATTGCTTGAACCATAGAGGTACCTCCCGTTGATGGAATTGCAGTCCTTTGAACCCTTTAACAGGCTCCGGGACCACAATTCATCTTTCTATTCCAGCCAGACGTCCTGCACGAATGCAAGAGATTTTAATTTTTCAATTGTCTCGTCATTTGCATTCATGTGCAGCTGATTATTGGCTTTTATGACGTAAGGATTATTTCCTGCGTCTATATGAAAATATACTGAACAATTGCCTGTTTCATCAAATAAAAAATTTTTTAAATCTGCAATTGCTGCTTCGCTTGTAAAATTAGAGCCTACAAGAATATGTACAGCTTCGACAGAGTGATTTTCAAGCGCCTTTGCATCTTCCATTGAATCTACAAGCAGCGAAGGAGTTCCTCTTGTTCCATCTACTTTTCCCCTAAAAGCATAAATACCACCGTCTTCAAGGGTATTTCGCATTACGCCCCAAACCTTTGGGAAGAATGTACAATCAATTTCGCCTTCGTAATCAACAAGTCGTGCAAAAGCCATGTCGTCGCCTTTTTTTGTACGGATTACACGAAGTCCCGAAAGCATTCCCAAAGCAATATAGGATTTTCCTGCATCGCGCCTTTGCCATTGATTTACACCTGCTGCTTCCAGCTGAGCTTTTTCGGCTCTATCTTCGGCAGCAGCCCTTTCTATTGTAGAAGATTTAAGTGTAACTGCACGGGCAATTGCCTTTTTATAATCATCAAGAGGGTTTCCGCTTACATAACAACCGATACATTCTTTTTCAAGATTAAGAATCTGCATTGTAGGAACATCTTCTATTTTTTCAAATTCAAACTCTGTATACGAAAGCTCTTCTTCTGAAAAATCACCAAAAAGACTTTCCTGACCTTTCTTTTCGTCAGCAAAGATTGCGTTTACATAATTGATTGCGCCTTCCATGTTATGAAGCAAAGTTACACGGTTATAATTTGTACCATCTTCTTTACCAGTATTGTCAAAGGCCCCCGTTTTAATCAAAACTTCTATGGCTTTTTTATTTATGATTACTTTTCCGTCTTCGTCTGTCTTAACGCCTATTCGTTTTAAAAAGTCCATAAAGTTTTTATACGGACCGTTAGCTTCTCGTTCTGCAACAATTGCTTTTGCTGCAGAGTCGCCCATACCTTTTATTCCTTTAAGACCAAAGACAATTCGTCCGTTTACAACATCAAAAACTACATCGGAACGGTTTACATCTGGAGGATCAACCGGAACACCCATTTTGCGTGCTTCTTCAAGATAGAATGGAAGTCCATCTGTAGAGGTAATTTCGTTTGTAAGGTTTGCAGCCATAAATTCTGCAGGCCTGTGTGCCTTGAGCCAGCCTGTTCGATATGCAAGAACAGAATAAGCTGCTGCATGCGATTTGTTAAAACCGTAGCCGGCAAAAGGAACCATTATTTCAAAAATTTCATCAGCATGCTGTTCAGAATAACCTTTTTTAAGTGCACCTTCTATAAAATCCTTTTTCTTGCCCATCAAAACTTCCGGCTTTTTCTTTCCCATGGCACGACGAAGCATATCTGCGCCACCAAGAGAGAAGCCTGCAATAATCTGGGCAACCTTCATAATCTGTTCCTGGTAAACCATTACACCGTATGTTTCTTTAAGAAGATCTTCAAGCGCAGGATCAGGGTAGTGGATAGTTTCCGGCTTCCATTTACCTTCGATGTACTGAGGAATACAATCCATCGGACCTGGTCGATAAAGCGCATTCAACGCAACAAGGTCTTCAAGTTTTTCCGGTTTGAACTTACGCAGAATATCCTGCATACCCGGAGATTCAAACTGGAATACGGCAACAGAGTCTCCTCGCTGGAACAGCTTAAAGGTAAGTTCATCTGTTTCGCTTACTTTGTCTGTATGGAAATCCGGTTCTTCGGGCTTTTTGTGTTTATTTATGATGTTTTCTGCATAACGGATAAGCGAAAGCGTTTTAAGACCAAGGTAGTCAAACTTAACAAGACCACAAGGCTCGATTATATCCATTGTGTACTGAACGCCAACTTCACCTGTTTTTGGATCTTTAAATACAGGTGCCCAGTTTGGAAGGGCAGTAAGACCAATTACCATTCCTGAAGCATGAAGACCTGTATTGCGGTTTACGTTTTCAAGCTTAAAGGCCAGCTCAAAAAGCTTTTGATAGCGCGGGTCATCCTTGTAAGGAATCAGCTGACCGCCGTCCGGGAATTTATCGCTTGGCGGTTCAAAGGCACTTTTTAGAGTTGCCTTAGGGTTATCCGGAATGCATTTTTTGAGCATGTTTACTTCGCTAAGCGGAATATTTAAAACACGTCCAACATCTGCAATAACCTGTTTTGCCTTAAGAGTACCAAACGTTACGATATGACCAACCTGTGGTTCACCGTAAAGATCACGCGTATGCTGAATAATATCCTGCCTAAAGTCGAAGTCCATATCAACGTCAAAATCGGGCATTGATACACGTTCAGGATTTAAGAATCGTTCAAAAATCAATCCAAAGCGGAACGGGTCAATATCTGTAATTTCAAGACAATAGGCTACAAGAGAACCGGCGCCGGAACCTCGTCCAGGACCAATAGGAATGCCGTTCTGCTTAGACCAGTGGATAAATTCCCATACAATAAGAAAGTATCCGCTAAAGCCCATCTTAAAAATAATTCCAAGCTCATATTCTGCACGGTCACGGATTTCGGGAGTTATTTCTACATAACGGCGGCGAAGTCCTTCTTCTACAAGGTGGCGTACAAAATCATCCTGGTTTGCCGCATAATCATCACCGTGTTTCTGGAATTCCTTTGGAAGCTCAAAGCGTGGAAGACAAGCCTTTAGCTCTTCTGTTTTATATTGATGAATTGTAAGATTGCACATATTTGCAATCTTAACTGTGTTGTCGTATGCTTCCGGGCACTGTGGGAAAAGCAGACGCATTTCCTGTTCTGTCTTAAAATACCAGGAGGTAAGATTCTGTTCTCCACCCATGCGTGAATGAGGCTCTGTAAGAATATCCTTAAAGCCTATGCAGCGAAGTGCATCCTGTGCTTCGGCATCCTCCTGCTCTACATAGTGAATATCGTTTGTTACAACAAGAGGAATATCAAGCTTGTGGGCCAGCGCAATCATTTTTTCTGCAACAACCTTCTGGTCTGGCAGTCCATGGTCCTGAAGCTCTATATAATAATGATCAGGTCCAAAAAGATTCTTGTATTTTAATGCAAGTTCTTCTGCTTCTTTATCCATTCCGGCAAGCAGCAGCTGTGGTAATTCGCCCTGAATACATGCAGAAAGGCAGATTAAACCTTCGTGATATTTTTCAAGCAGTTCAAAATCTATACGTGGTTTTCCGTAATAAAGACCTTCTGTAAATGCAATAGACGAAAGCCACGACATGTTTTCGTAGCCCTTCTGGTTTTCGCAAAGAAGAATAAGGTGAAAATAATGTGCATGACGGTCGCCGTCTTCTCCTTTATGGCTGTAAGGAACATCATTTTTTTCAAGGTGACTTCCGTATGCAACATAAAATTCTTCGCCGACAATAGGATTTATTCCGTTGGCATGACAAATGTGTTCAAAATTCAGAACTCCAAACATGTTTCCATGGTCAGTAAGCGCAAGAGCAGGCATGTTAAGGCGTTTTGCTTTTGCAATAAGGGCATCCAGCTTTGCACAGCTGTCCAAAAGCGAATAATCGGAGTGTACATGCAGGTGAACAAAGTTAGCAACCGGTGTTCCTTCCGGTGCATCAGGGAATGTATGTATGTCAGCCATAAAATTAGTATGTTGGAATTTTTGTTTTAATTCAAGGGATAAAACAAGAAAGTTCAAGGGATAAAATAAGAAATGAATGCTTGCCCGTTCAAAAAATACAATGTATAATAAATATATTCTATATAATGGAACTTTGAAACGATGAAAAAACTTTTTCTTTCTTTTCTGCTTCTTGTGAATCTCTCCATTTCAATGTCAGCACTTGATTTTGTATTCAAAATAGAACCCTGCATGATGTTTCCTTTGGAAAGCAGCATGAGAATGGCCCCTGGTGGAATTGCTCAAGGAAATATTGATTTATTCAATATTTTTACGCCAGGCCTTGAAGGCGGTTATTTCTTTGAACGTCCCGATGGCGGTTCAGAAGGAATGAATGTTTTTTTTGGTGGTCTTAATCTTGGAGCATATTATTATCCTGTTTCGCGTTTGTATGTAGGTGCAGGTTTATCATTCGGTGCAGATACTATTGTAAGTAAGCTTGGTTCAAACAATCCCGGAAATAACGTTGTTCTTTCTGATTTTTATTACAGGGCTTTTGCCGAAGCAGGCTTTAGAATTAATCCTTCTATTTCATTAAATCTTGTAGGCGGTTATTCTTCATTTAATATAACTTTATCAAACGGTTTCGTTTCAGGACCTTTTGCCGGACTTTCGCTTCGTCTTAGTGGAAGTGTAGGAAGTAAATCTAAGCGTTCTGCAATTTCTGCAAAGATAGAGCAGGATGGTGATGTTTTCCCTGTATTCAGTTATGTTTATTCGTATGAGCCGTTTGGTACTGTAATCATTAAAAATGATGAAGGTGCAGAACTTAGAAATGTTCATGTAAGCTTCAGAGCTGGAAAATATACTACAGGTATTAAGCTTTGTGGAACTGCAGACAAAATAAACAGGCATTCATCTGTTGATTTCCCGTTATATGCCGATTTTTCTGATGAGCTTCTTCAGTTTACAGAAAATGGAAAGCTTAGCGGCGAAGTTGTTATTGAATATGAACTGCTTGGTAAAAAAATGTCAGTTGTTGAGCCTGTAGTTATTTCTGTTTATAACAGAAACGCCTTTGTCTGGAGTGATAATGCGGCTCTTGTTGCCTTTATTTCTCCTGATTCACAAGAAATTGCTGCTTTTGCAAAAGAAATTGCCGGTATTACAAGAAACAATATTTATACAGGTATGAATGCAAATCTTCAGTATGCAATAGGAATTATTGAAGGTATGCGCCTTGTTGGAATAAGCTATTCCGAAGACAATGTTACTCCTTACAGTTCAAATCATTTGACATACGAACTTGATTCAATTCAGTATCCGCTGCAGACACTTCAATATCTTTCGGGCGATTATGATGATCTTGGTGTTCTTGTATGTTCATGCCTTCAGGTAGTAAATGTTCCTTCGGGCTTTATTGCCGCTCCTGATGATTTTATAGTTCTTGTAAAGCTTAATATAGGAAAGAGTCAGGCACTTAGTAACTTTGCTTCAACAGATGGTCTTGTTATAGATGAAGAAAATGACGAGGTTTATCTTGCACTTTCAATGGCAAATCTGGAAAAGGGCTTTACCGCAAGCTACAAAGCTGGTTCCGAAGCAATTGTAAAATGCTTTAGTGACGAAGAAAACTATTACGAATTTATTGATACAACAGATGCCTGGAATATTTATAAGCCTGTTGCTTACAGTAACAGCGCAAATATCATTACTCCAAAGCAAGACGACCTTATTAAAAATATAAAATCAGCAATTCAGGATTATATTGCTTCTGATATAGAAGCTGTTATCAAGCGTGCAAGGGCAGATGGTGATTCAAACAGACTTGGTGTTGCTCTTGTAAGAGCAGGCCGCTATTCCGAAGCTAAAAAAGAATTCCAGAAAGCTGCTAATGCAGGTTCAATTGCTGCTATGAATAACGTTGCAAATATCCTTATGATAGAAAAGAATTATTCTGCAGCAGCTGCACAATATACAAGCGTTCTTAAAAAAGATCCGGAAAACGAAACTGCTAAGAAAGGTCTTGAAAATGCTAATTCAAAAATCGAATAGGAATAACAGATGAAAAAGATAATAACTGTTCTGAGCATTTTGTTTTTTTCAGCAAGTCTTTTTGCATTTGATGTATCTTTTCATCTTAATACAGCATACGAAATTCCTGTAGACAGTTTTTATGGCAAGGCAGGCGGTATAAGCTTTAATCTTGGAGCTGATATTTCACCTGTTGTTCTTAGAGAGCGTGATAAGCTTTTTGTAACAGGACAGTTTGCTTTTACTAACTATTTTGTTGAAGATTTTAAAAATCAAATTTTTCTTGATGGTGGTTTTGGTATTGGCTATGACTTCCGTCTTAATGACCGCATAAGCATAACCCCGGATTTTTATTCTGGCGTATGGAAATATCTTGGCGGTGGAGCGTTTAATGTTCAGTCTTCCAGTGGTATTGTTTTTGCCGGAAAGTTAGCGGCAGAAATGCATATTGGTCCGGCTTTTGCTGTAAATGCTTTTGCGGGTTTTAAATGCTTTTATTCAAACCCGGATCCGTTCTTAAATAGTGTTCAGCTTGGAATAGGACTTAAGTACAGCTTTTCAAAAGGTCTTTTCTCTACAAATATGATTCAAATGGAAGCGGAAAGCCTTGAGCCTCTTTTCCCGGTATTCTATACTCATTACGATTCAAACAATTTTGGTAAAATTACGCTCATTAATAATGAAGACAATTCTATCTCTGATGTTTCTGTTACTGTTTATATAGATTCATATATGTCAAATCCTAAAACAGTAATAACAATTCCTTATATCGAAATGGGCGAAACCTTTGAGGTTGACCTGTATGCTTTGCTGAACGAAAATATCCTTAACCTTGTCCAGCCAAAGACAACTGATATGGAAATTACGATTACATATTATTCTATTGGAAAACAGCGTGTTTCTTCTTATGAAGTTCCTGTAATTGCCTTAAACCGAAATTCAATGACTTGGGAAGATGATAGGAGGGCTGCCGCTTTTGTATCTGGAAAGGATGCTACAGCTCAGCGTTTTGCAAAACAGGTACAGGGTATTGTAAAGCCTCTGCTCAGTTCTTCTGTCCCTAAAAATATTCAGTATGCTGCTGCTATGTTTGGTGCGCTTAAAGCTTTTGGAATTAACTATGTAGTTGATCCGTCAAGTGCGTTTACCGATAACGTTGGAACAGCTTCTGTCGATTTCCTTCAGTTCCCGTATCAGACACTGCTTTATCATGGTGGTGACTGTGACGACCTTACAATCCTTAACTGTTCGCTGCTTGAAGCAATTGGAATAGAAACAGCATTTATTACTGTTCCGGGGCATATTTATATGGCCTTTGATTCCGGTTTGTCACTTGCAGAAGGCAAAGCAAAAGTTGAGAAGGGCTACTGTATAGAAGCTTATGATAAAATCTGGGTTCCTGTTGAAATTACTTTGTCGCAGGATACATTTGGACTTGCCTGGACTTATGGTGCAAGAGAATGGAAAAAAGCCGGGGAAGAAGCTCTTCTTATTCCTTTGTCTTATGCGTGGGATTCTTATCTTCCTATAAGTGTTCCAGGTTCAGAAACTGCTATAGATTTACCTGAAAAGGAAGAAATAATAAATTTGTTTAAATCTGCAAATTATTATTGATTTTTTTCAAAATATCGATAATAATAGTATATTGTAGAGAGGAGGTTTTTCTATGAAAAAACTTTTTGCATTGTTATTGGTTTTGTTCACAGGAACAATGTTGTTCGCAGCTACAGGCACTTATGTAGTTGAAGCAGTTGTAGGTACTGTTACTTACGAAGCTGCTCCAGGCAAATTCGAAAAAGTTACAGTTGGTATGGAATTATCTGCATCAACTGTTATTAAGACAGCTCTTAATTCAAGTGTAGATATTAACTTTGAAGGTAAAAAAATTACTATCAAAGCTAAACAGAATGGAACTGTTGAAGCTTTGTATGTTGCTGCAGGTCCTTCAAAGGGCGGTCTTAAGATGAAGACAATTGCTAAGACTGATGCTGTAGATACCGAAGGTGTTCGTGAAGGAACCAAGACTGCGTCTTCTAGAGCTTCTGAAGCAAAAGAAGACTTTACCTGGGATGAGTAGTTTACTCTGACCGCTTAGAAAAGGGGCTGTAAAAGCCCCTTTTTTTTGTTATTCGTCATTGCTAAGTGCGCAGCGACGTAATAACCTAATTAAAAAAATTATTATGTTGAGTTTATTATGAAAAAAATACTTACTTCAATTTTAATTCCTATATTATCTGTTGCAATTTGTTCACTTTTATTGTTATCTCCACTTGATAATAAAGTTGCAGATTTTTTCCAGCGTCCATTTAAATCTACCGAAGAAAGCCGCGAAGTTGTTATGGTTATGGTAGATGATGCTGCGGTTGAAAATATTGGTACATTTCCTTTTTCGAGAGATGTATATTCTCGTATGCTTGATAATCTGAAAGAGCTGGGTGCTCGTTCGGTTGTATTCGACTTGAGCTTCCTTGATCATTCTCAGGCAACGGTTGATGAAAAATATGTAAACGAAAACCTTCCTGGTTATGTTGACGATTATTTTAATCTTCTTAATGAAGCTGCCGCAGATTCTCTTTTTGCTTTTGCAGAAGGGGATGTAGATTTGGAAGATGCTTATGAATATTATGATTCTCAATCAACTCGTTATGAACAGCAGCTTAATACTGCTATTTCGCATGTAATAACTCCTATTGATGATATTCTTGCAAGCTCTATTAAGGATTTTGGAAATACTTTCCTTACACTTACTTTTGAAGACGGCGTTACTCCTTCCGATGAAGAACAGGAATTCCTTTCTGATTACATTGCCCTTAGACATGTCGTTGCAGATACAGATACAATAACACCTGAATATACCGGTGTAACTCCTGCTTTGTATGATTTTATTACACAGGCTAAATCTGCAGGCTTTGTAAATACTGCACCAGATTCCGATGGAATTTACCGTCGTGTAAATCTTGTTGTAAAGTATAATGGTCAGTATTATGGACAGCTTGTTTTCCGTCCTATTCTGGAACAGCTTGGAAATCCTATTATCGAAATCACTAACGATTATATAAAGGCTGGTTCTCTTAAGATTCCGCGTACACAGGACGGCTCTGTAGTCCTTAAATATCCTAAGAAGAAATTTATAGAATATAACAATCTTTCATTGTGGAATGTTTACTTCCTTACAGCAATGGAAGATGCTTTCTTAACAAATATTCAAATTATGAATGATTCCGGCTTCTTTGAAGATCTTGATGAAGAAGACAATCCTTATGATTTGTATGAAACAGCAGAATTTATTAAGGGTGAACTTTCTTATGGAGAAATCGAAGAAGAAGGTATTACTTATGATGAATATCTGAAATACAGACAGCTTTATTATTCAGCAGCTGATGCATTCCTTAACGGAGACGCAGAAGCATATTTCTGCGAGATTTATGAAGAAGAATCAGATTATATTAACGAACTCTTTAGCGAAGCAAGAAAACAGTTCCAGCGATATATGGAAGCTCATAATAAGTATTCTGCTAAGGTAAAGGATGCAATGTGTATTGTTGGAACAAATGCAACAAGTACAACTGACTACGGTATTAATCAATACGAAGAAAAATATCCATTGCCAGGTGTTCATTACACAATTGCAAACCAGCTTCTTTCAAGCGACTTTGTAGATGATTCTCCAGCCTGGATTTCTTTACTCATTGCAATTATTATGTCTCTGGCATATAGCCTTGTAACTTATAGAGTAAAAAGAACTACACCTCAGATTTTGATTGGTATTGGTGCTGCTGTTTTAACAGGTGGTGCACTTCTTATTTACTTCCTTGCAACAAGATCTTACATAGGTACAGTTGTTCCAGTTACTTCTGTATTCCTTTCGTTTGTGGCTACAACTGTTGCCGGATTTATTACCGCAAACCACGACAAAAAGTTTATTACAAACGCATTCAGTCAGTGTCTTTCAAAGGAAGTAGTAAACGAAATTGTTGCTAATCCTTCTTCATTTAAGCTTGGTGGTCAGCGTCTTGAAATGACTGCTATGTTTACAGATATTCAGAAGTTCTCGGGCTTTAGTGAACTGCTTTCTGCTGGTCAGCTTGTTGCTTTGCTCAACTACTATCTTACAAAAATGTCAGACATCATCATGGAAGAACGTGGAACTGTAGATAAGTACGAAGGAGATGCTATTATTGCTCTTGTTGGTGCGCCTGTTCAGATGGATGATCATGCACAGCGTGCGTGTGCCGCTGCAATTAAGATGAAGGCTGCCGAAGACGTAATGAATCAGGAAATTGAAAAAATTGCCGCTGAAGAAAAACCAGCCGAAATGGACGAAGAGCTTTATGAAGCCTTTAAGATTATGGTTCAGAATAATCGCAAGCTCTTTACAAGAATTGGTTTGAACTCTGGTGAAATGATTGCCGGTTATATGGGTTCTGAGAATAAAAAGAACTACACTATGATGGGTAATAATGTAAACCTTGCAAGCCGTCTTGAAGGTGTAAACAAGCAGTATTCAACAGGTGGTATTATGATAAGTGCTGCTACACGTGATTTGCTCGGAGACAGATTTGTTGTCCGCAGTCTTGATCGTGTACGCGTTGTTAATGTAAATACTCCTATTCGTCTTTATGAGCTTATCTGCGAAAAAGAAGGCGCAGATCCTTCTTTGCTTGAATACTATGCTGCATGGGAAAATGCTCTTTCTGATTTTGAAAATAAACAATATGATAAGGCTCTTGAACAGTTCAAAAAGCTTCATGAATCTAAGCCGGATGATAACGTTGCCGCTTATTACATCAAGATTACGGAAAACTTCTTTATCAAAGGAAAGTATCCGACAGAACAGGATGATGTTGGCGTTGCATACAATGTAGAAGACGGCGTATTCAAGCTGCTGCAGAAATAGGAAATCAACTGTTCTATGAAAAAACAGATAGGGAACAAAATAAAACGCTTTCTCAAGAATTTAAAGTATATCTTTAAAAATCCAATGACTTATGGCTGGATTGCTTTATTTATTGTTCTTGCAATTGCAACAGTCATTGTATATAAGACAGAAACCCAGACAGAAAGCGGTATAGAAACAATGTTCGATTCCGTATGGTTTACACTTGTTTCTGTAATGGCAGGATATTTTGACTATTGTGTAAAGTCATTCGGTGGCCGTATGGCTGCTCTTGTCCTGCTTGCTTTGGGAATGATTCTTCTTAGTGTTGTAACCGGTAAAGTTGCATCTGTATTCATGGATATGCAGATGAAAAAAAATAAGGGACTTAATAAGATTAAGAGTATGAAAGGACATTTTTTATTATGCGGTTGGCGTCCGGGCTTTGAAAAGATTCTGGACAGCGTTTTAAATTCTAATACTGATATTACACCAGATATGATTGTTCTTTTGAACGAAGCTCCTTCTGAACAGATAGAGCAGCTTCGTTCAGAAAGTCGTTTTAAGGGAATGCAGTATGTTTCCGGCGATTTTGCAGACGAGACAACTCTTAAACGTGCAAAAATCGAAGATGCAGAACGCGCTCTTGTAATCTGCGACCGTTCAAAAAAGTATTCCGATCTGGAAATTGATTCGCGTACTGTACTTGCTGTTCTTACAATGGAAAACCTGAATCCAGGTCTTTACATTGCAGCCGAGCTTATTGATGTAAAATTTCAGAAGCACCTGGAAATGGCACACTGTGACGAAATCATTCTTACACAGGATTACGAGCACAGTCTTCTTGCTACAGCATCAAGCGGACGTGGTTATTCAAATGTAATCCGTACGCTTATTGGAGACGATGCAGAATCAGGAATTATTATCGAAGATATTCCTGCATCCTGGGTAGGCAAGCCTTACATTGATTACAAGCGTTCTCTTGGTCCTGGCGATGGTGTTGTAATCGGGCTTCTGCTTAATACAGGAAACTTTCATCAGCGCAGAAAAGATGCCCTTCGTGAGGCTCAAAAAAATCCAGATGTAAAGAAAATTGTAGATGAACTTAAGAAGGTAAAACTGCTTAAAAGTAATGAGCCTATTTTGTGCCCGCAGCCAGATTACCTTATACCAAAAAATTCCAAGGCAATTTTTGTAAAATAGAGGAGTGCCCGCATGGATGACTTTGAAACAGTTTTACCAAAGCTTGTAAAAATTGAACTTTTTTCTGATTTTGATGTTAACGTTGAAAATGACAAAAGAATTTTAAAGCTTGTTTACGACAGCATGACCATTAAAAGTTATAAAAAAGGTGATACAATAATAAAAGAAGGTGAGCACGGCGATGAATTTTTTATCCTGTATCAGGGTAATGTTCAGATTCAAAGAAATACTCCAGCCGGTGATGTTATTGCGCTTGCAAAGCTTTCGAGCGATATGAACATCTTTTTTGGAGAAACTTCTCTTATTAGCAGCGATACACGTTCTGCAACTGTTCTTGCTTCTACGGAATGTAAATGTATTGTTCTTTCAGGAAAACACTTTCTTGAAATATGTGACAAGGAGCCTTTACTTGGTTACCGTGTTCTTCTCCATCTTGCAAAACGAATGTCTCAAACTGTAAGAAATACAAACAACGACAAGGCAACTTTATACGAGGCCTTGTTCAGCGAAATTGAAGGTGATTTATAGTAATGGATTTTGTTAAATATATTATTCTTGCAATTGCTGTAATAATGTATCTGCTTGTAATTCTTTTTCAGGATAAGAAGGTGTGGTTTACAACTTCTGCAGCAGTCCTTGTAATTCTTCTTGGAATAATTTTTCCGGGAAATGTATTTGAGCTTCCATCAACTATTATACAGGGCTCGGTTGGTTCGCGGATTTATGCCGTTACACATTCAATCGGTCAGATAATCAACTGGAACGTTATTCTTATCTATCTGGGCAGCATGACTATTGCGGCTCTGTTTTTATATTCAAATGTTCCAGCGCGCATTGCAGACGGCATAATTCAATCAAGCAAAAATACAGGAATTGCAATTGTTCTTATTCTTGCAATGACAGGTATTATTTCTATATTTGTAGAAAATGTTGCAACTGTACTTGTTATGGCGCCTATTGCTCTTGCACTTTGTAAAAAGCTTAATAAAAATCCAACATTCTTTATGATTGGTCTTGCCGTAATGTCAAATATGGAAGGAACCGCAACTTTAGTAGGTGATCCTCCAAGCATGATTTTTGCAGCGTATGCAGGTTATAATTTTAACGACTTCTTTATTCATCAGGGAAGACTTTCTATTTTCTTTATAATTCAGGCTGGACTTATTGCAGGCTGTATTTATTTCTATTTCTTTTTTGCAAAGCTTGGAAAACAGAAACTTGATGTAGAAAAAACTCCCGTAATTTCCTGGGTGCCTTTTATCCTGCTGCTTGTAATGATTTTTGGTCTTGCCGGTGTTTCTTTTATCAATACAGACTTTGCATATCTTAGCGGACTCTATGTATTTGCGCTTGGTTTAATAAGTGTTTTATGGTACAGACTCAGTCAGAAAAAAAGCGGCGAAGAAATCAAAGAACTTATTAAAGGTTTGGATTGGGAAACAATTTTCTTCTTGCTTGGTATTTTTATTGTTGTCGGCGGTATACAGGAAGCAGGGTTGCTCGAAGATTTTGCACTGTTCCTTGCAAAGCTTTGCGGTGGTTCAAAGCTTCTTGGCTTTATGATTATATTGATTGTTTCTGTTTTGATAAGTGGTTTTGTAGATAATGTTCCGTATATAATTGCAATGCTTCCTGTTGCAGGCAGTCTTGCAGTTAATATGAATCTTAATAAAGAATTATTTATGTTTGCACTTTTAATAGGCAGCTGTCTTGGTGGAAATCTTACTCCGTTTGGAGCAAGTGCAAATGTTGTAAGTATGGGAATTGTAAAGAAAGAAGGTTATCCTATGAAATTTTCGGATTGGCTTAAAATTGCAGGACCTTTTACAATTCTAACAACAGGTATTTCTGCCATTGTATTATGGTGTCTATGGAAATAACAAAAGGTTTGCGGTCTTGACCCGACATTCTTTTAGAGGATAGAATCAGAGTAATGCAAGGATTAATTCTAGCCGGAACAAATAATACTTTCACAGTTGAATGTGATGATGATATTACTCGTAATTGTACCATTAAGGGTAAGGTACTAAAATCAGACAAACAGTTTTATAATCCTATTGCGCCAGGCGATCGTGTTGTCGTAGAACCAGACCCAATCAACGAAAAAAAAGGGCAGGTGATTTCTGTTCTTGAAAGGAAAAATACTTTTCTTCGCTGGAATGTTAAAGGACGATGTCCACAGCTTCTTGCAAGTAATCTTGATTATCTTATTCTTGTCTGTACTCCAGATGAACCTCCTTTCCGTCCCCGATTTATTGACAGAGCTTTGGCACAGGCAGAGCATCAGGGAATAACTCCAATTGTTGTATGTAATAAATGGGATTTAGCCGAACAGATGCAGACTGATGGTCGCAATGAAGAATATGAAGAAATTGACAGACGGCTTTCTATCTGGGAAGAGTTGGGTTATCAGGTTTTGCGGATTTCTGCCAAAACAGGGGAAGGAATGCAGCAGTTTGCCCAATTGCTCGAAAATAAACTTAGTGCTTTTGTAGGGCAGTCTGGTGTTGGAAAATCAAGCCTCATAAATGTAATGGATAATTCGTGTGTCCTTAAAACAGGAAGCCTTTCAAAAAAATACGGACGCGGAAGTCATACAACAACAAAAGGAACTCTCATACATCTTGCATTAAATGAATCGCTTTTTGAAGGTGTAAAAGGTGTTAAGGCTGATATTATAGATACTCCGGGAATACGTCGCTTTGTTCTTGATGATGTAGAAGCACCTGACCTTGCAATGTATTTTAAGGAATTTGAACCTTTTATAGGTAAATGTAAATTCGGGCTTAACTGCAAGCATATTACAGAGCCAGGCTGCGCAATCCTAAAAGCTGTTGAAGATGGTGATATTACACCAGAACGTTATGACAGCTGGAATCGCATAAGTCAGGAAATAATTACAGGGAGCTGGGAAGATTAATGCTTTCAGAACAGGAACGAAAAGAACTTATCGGAAAACTGAATATCTCTTTTTGTATGCCGGAGCTTTGGAAGAACCGCGATTCCTTTTTAAATCTTACTGATGAACAATATAAAAATTCTCTGTATGATCTTTCTGCTGCGATTCTTTTGCGAATTGTAACTGGTGATATTGCTGCAGTTCCACATCTTATGAATCTTTTGCCTGACGTAGGATTTGAAGATTTTATTAAACCTATTATTCCGACAGTAAGTAACAGAGACTTTTTTCATTCTCTTTCGAATCTTGGATATCTTGGTGTTTCTCTGGAGCCATATTACAGTACAGCTTCTGGACGTCCGAGCATCTTAAACGGAATGCGCGATTTTTCTTATTATGGAAATTTTGTTTTAAAGCATAAGGAAAGATCCCTCGAGTTTCTTAAGGTTTTATATGGCGATGTTTACAGGCAGGTTTATGACATTGTTTCTTCAGAAATATACTATCAGCGAAATGAAAATTTTGATGCAATGGTAAGAATTACAAGTGCCATTCCTATCCTTGAACGACAAAAGAGTTTTATATTTTTGATTGTAGCTCTTTACATGCAGATTACAATGCTTACAATGAATGGCGAAATTAAATCTGCCGAAATCATAATGACTCATCTTAAAGAAAGAGTGCAGGATGTTAAAGGCAGTTCCTTTGAATACAATCTTGATGCCATGAGTGTAAGACTCGCGTTATATGACGGTAATCTTGAATACGTAAATAACTGGCTTGAAAAGGTTGCTCCTGATGAAAACAAAGAGTTGAACCTTATGGAAATGTATTGCTATTTTGTAAAATTGCGCTGCTATCTGCTTTATGATAAGCATCTTGCACTTTTGTCGCTTGCAGGTCAGATGCGGTTTTATTCAGAAATTGCACGCCGTCACATGGATATACTTACTCTTTCTTGTATTGAGGCAATGAGCTGGTATAAAACAGGTAATAAAGAAAAAGCTTTTGAACTTGTTGATGATGTACTTAAGCAGGCCGAAAAATATAAGCTTTACAGAACAGTTGCGGACGAAGGTGTGCTTATGTTTAAGCTTTTACAGGACTACCAGAAGGCACGAGGTTCTTCGCCATTCCTTTCTAAAATCATCAATATTACAAGGCATGTAGCAGTTCTTTATCCGCATTATCTGAATATTTCTCAGGAAGTAAATACAAACTTTACTGATATGGAAAAAGATATTCTCCGACTTCTGGAACAGGGAAAAACTTACGATGAAATCGCCGAGATTTTCTTTATTTCTGTAAACACAGTCCGATATCATATTAAAAAAATATACCCCAAACTTGATGTTTCTTCGGCTTCACAAGCTATTTTTAAGGCAAAAAAGATTGGATTAATTTAAAAAAAATCACTTTTTCTTTAAAAAACTACACTTTTATGTAGTACACATTTTAATTAAGATATGTATAATACTACATAGAATGTTGAAAGAAACAAGTTCTTTAAAAAAGTGTTTGATAACTGAAAACATTCTTTAGTATACACCATGTTGTACTGGATATCGGGGTTTTGATTTTTTTCTTTTTTTTTAGAGACTGCATCTGGAGAGAGGTAGTCTCTTTTTTTTTAACCTGATTTCCAATAGTTCTCGGCGGAGTCAAAGTCAGGTTCCTCGCGGGAGCAATTTTTTTATTCGGAGAGATTATAATATTTAAAATTCCACTTGTTATAATACTTTTTTTTCTGTAAATTCATCATATGAACAAACTTGCCCTACAAGAAATCGATTTCTACCGGCTTCGTGATGAAGTTGCCGGTTATTGTATTACTCAGGAAGGAAAAGATTCTTTTTTACAACGCGAACCTCTTACCGACTCAAAGAAAATCGAACAGCTCAAGAATCTGAGCCGCGAATGGACTGTTTATTTATCCGCAGGTTGTAAGAACCCTGTGACATTCTGGGAACCAGTTGAAAAGCTTATTGATATAATAAAGGCCCGTGGAACAAGTCTTTCATTGGAACAGTTAAAGGCTTTAGGTCAATTTGTCCTTAGCGTAAAAAGCGTAAAACAGGCTGTAGAGCTTCATTCAGATGAACTTAATTTGAAGCTGCTTTTAGAACAGATAAATCTGCTGCCCGAGCTGTCCGAAACAGAAAAAAAGATTTTTCATGTAATTACGACGGATGGTCAGATAAGAGATTTACCTGAAATTGCTGCCATACTAAAGCAGATTGCAGCCCTTAATGCAAAAATAAAAAAGATTTTCCAGCAATATACATCAGATCAAAAACTTGCAAATGTTCTGGAATCCTCTGTTCCTGTTTTGAGAAATGGACGGCAGGCTCTGGCTGTAAAGGCAAGTCTTCAAAATCGTATAAATGGAATTATTATAGAAGTATCGCAGACAGCACAGACAGTTTATATTGAACCGGAAGAAGTTGTCCGCTGTGACAATGAGCTTATTCAAAAAGAAAACGAACTTATTCAGGTAATCAAAAAGATTCTTCTGGAGCTTACGGCAGAGCTTCAGCCGTCAATTCCGGAATTAAAACAATCAATTCCAATCATGAAGCTTATGGATACAACAATTGCCGCTGCCCGATGGGGAATTGAACACAATTGCTGTTATGCTGTTCCTGCTGTTGGAGAGCCGCCGCTGCTTTTAAAAGCACGTCATCCGTTGCTTGGACAAAAAGCCGTTCCTATTGATTTTTATTTTATGGAAGGAAAAAGAGTTCTTATAATTACCGGACCTAATACTGGCGGTAAAACTGTTTCTTTAAAAACCTTCGCACTTTTTTCAATGCTTAATCAGGCGGGAATTCCTGTTCCTGCTGCAGAAGGCACAAGGCTTCCTGTTTTTACTGATATTTTTGCAGATATAGGCGACAGTCAAAGTCTTGATATGAGTCTTAGTACTTTTAGCGGCCATATGAAAAATATTGCACAGGCTGTTACTAAGGCAAATAAATCAACTTTAGTTTTGCTTGATGAACTTGGAAGTGGCACAGACCCATTGGAAGGAACTGCAATTGCAATGTCTGTCCTTGATACCTTGATAGAAAAAAAGGCATTTGTACTTGTTACCACTCATATGGGAATTTTAAAAAATTATGGATATACAAATCCCGGCTGTGTAAACGCAAGTGTAGAATTTGATACAAGTACGCTTTCTCCTTCTTATAAACTTATGATGGGAATTCCTGGTGAAAGTCACGCTATTGCAATTGCAAGAAAATCCGGTCTTCCGCAGGAAATTGTAAATCATGCAAAGGATTATATTGCTACAGAACAGGCCGATGTTTCGTCACTCATAAAGGGCTTGAATAAAAAGCATTCAGAGCTTGATCGTCTGCAGCATAGAGCACGAGTTCTTGAAAATGAACTTGAACAGAAAGTTGATAAGCTTAAAGAAAAAGAACTTGGTCTTAGACGAAAAGAAAATGAACTTAAGAAAGGTCATCAGCAGGAAATGCATGATTTTCTTATTCACAGTCGTCGTCAGCTCGAAAACCTTGTCCGCGAAATCAGAGAAGGGGAGCTTACCCGCGAAAAAACAGTTGGTGTAAAGCAGTTTATTTCTGATCTTGAATCAAATGTAGAAAGACTTGATCAAAAAATCGAAGTAGAAGAAGAAAAAATTGCCAGAGACTCTGCTGCCTTTGAAAAGGAAGCCGCTGCACATAAGAAGAATTCAAGCACCAAAAAAACAAAGAAAAAACTAAGCAACGCCGAAGCGCTTAAATATGCAACTGCAAGCATTCCTGCCATTGAAGTTCAGAAGGCAACTATAGAAAAGCCTCTTGTATTTGAGCCCGGTGCTGCAGTTGTTGCCGGAACAAACAGTAATCAGGGGATTCTTCTTGAACAGGCCCGCAAAGGAGTGTGGAATGTTCAGTTTGGCAGTATAAAAATGACAATGAAAGAAAAGGATTTAAAACTTGTCCGTTCAAGTTCTTCTGCCAATCCTGCAGTTTCTGTTTCCTATGATTTTGAATCAGCCTCCGACAGTTTGTCTAATCACGAGCATCCTGCTTTTGAACTGCGCCTGCTTGGTATGCGTGCCGAAGAAGCTGTCCACGCGCTTGAACATCAGATAGATTTATGTGCACTTTCAAATTTCCCTCATTTCAGCATCATCCACGGCAAAGGCGAAGGTATTTTACAACAGGCTGTCCGCGATTATCTTTCACATTGCCCCGTAGTGAAGTCTTTCGAATTTGCCCCTCCAGAAGATGGCGGTACGGGTAAGACGTATGTCACATTGGAGAGTTAAAAATGCTTGGAAATTTAGAATAACGTTTTCTCTTGCACATTTTCCTCAATATGGTTAAAATTATAGTATCATATTTATATTAAGGAGTGCGTTATGTCTTTGAAAAAAACATTTTCCGCAGATGGTAAAAAGTGTACTGTAGTTTTTAATGTTAATGTGAATGCCGCAGCTGGAGCTGAAAAAATTTATCTTGTTGGAGATTTTAACAGCTGGGATGAGACTTCAATTCCTATGAAAAAGGGGCCTGATGGTTCTTTTTCTGTAAAAAAACAGCTTGATACAAATAAGGAATATCAGTTTAGATATCTTTTGGATGGAAAGGCCTGGATAAATGACTGGAAAGCCGATAAATATGTTCGTTCAGAATTTGCTAATGACGACAATTCTTGTGTAGATACATCAATTCCAAAGGCTGCTAAAGCTGCAAAAAAGCCTGCACCAAAATCTGCTGCTAAAACAACAGATAAAAAGCCGGCAGCAAAGAAGCCTGCAACAACTAAGAAAGCTGCAGCAACAAAAAAGACTACAAAAAAATAAGCGTCAGTAGACTAAAAGTCTATTGACCAAAAAGTGAATTTTGTATATATTTATATTCACTTATTCCCCGATTGTGTAATGGTAGCACTTCAGATTCTGGTTCTGACTGTGGGGGTTCGAATCCTCCTTGGGGAACTATAAAACGGCTGATGATTATAAAATCAGCCCTTTTTTTTATAAGTTTGCACACTACGAGTTTTTGCGGTTTTTGCGAAGCAAAAATTTGTGTATTTATGGCTCCTTCGAATATCGGTTTAGTTCATCGCCCTCTCAAGGCGGAGAGACGGGTTCGACTCCCGTAGGAGCTAAACATTTTGAGTTTATCCTAAAAAGGGAAGACAAATGAAAAGATTGTTTATTGGTATATTTGTTTTCTGTATCCTTGTACTTGCCGCATCGGCAACTTCATTATCCCTTGTAAAAGACAATTATTTCCCTGTAGAAACCGAAGTAACAAATCGCGAAGCTTCTACATATTTTATCTACGCTGGAATTGATTCAGTCGAAATTGTCAATGCCGATAACAAACTCCAGAAAACTAAGCTTAAAAAAACAGAATATACTTACAATAAAGATGTAGGCAGAATTTCCTTTAAAAATCCACTTCCGTATGAAAATTGTATTGCAAAGGTAAAAGGTGTCCCTTGTATGCCTTATACCTGCTATCTGAAGGATTTTGACGGCCGTAAAGATGAACTTCTTGTAATCCTGAATAATATTACAGCTGTAGAAAAAAAAGATTACGTATATGAACCAAAAACTAAGCTTCTTGTATTTAGACCAGATATAGATATAAGCAGTTCAAGTTATTACATGGTTTATTATGTCCAGACAGCTAACGGTATTGTTTCTAAAACTATTTCAAATGATTTTAATGATACAATTGCAGAGCTCCAGGCAAGACATAATCAGGAGCTTTTTGGGGGACCGCTTGTTATTTACAAGGATAGAACAGGAGTTCCTCTTTATAAGGTTGCAAAAGAAGTTGGATTTAAAATAAATCTGTTGCAGCCAAGAGCCTGTACAATCTGCGAAACTTACGACAATAACAAAAGAACTGTTACAGTATACTGTATCTATAAACACCGCTTTGTTGAATGCACTGAAAACAAGATTACAGAATACCGAAATTGATTGTTTTTATGAACATAAATCCCTTTTTTACCGATAATATAATGTATGAGTGAAAGTGATACAAAAGGTGCGTTTGACAGACTTGTTGCCGGCTTAAATGCAGAAGACCGGCTTGCCATGTTAAACAGAATTAATCAAATGAATACTCCACCTGTAGAGCTCGGTCAAGAGATTGTTGAACCGGACTCAAATTTGACGCTCAAAAAAAAACTTGAAACTGAATCAATCTTTTACAAATTTGTTTTATGGATAAGGGCTCTGTTTGATAAAAAATCACTTGAACAGCTTTATAGCAATGATCTGATAAACAGTATTGCAAAAAAAATAAATCATAGATTTCCTGGTACAATAAATCATAAAATCAAATCACTCGATTACATTTTTTACGAAAGACTTCATACACTAAAAGAAGCAGCAGATTTCTTTAAAGTATATTTTACTTATATAGAAGATGCGCAGGGTGATTTTTATGTTTTCCTTAGTTCTTTTGTAGCACCTGAGCTTGCAGAAAAAATTAATGCACAGGCCGATCCTTTTATTTATCCAATATCTAAGCCTGTAACTCCAGATTTGCGAACAGAGCTTTCAAAGGCTCTTGATGATATTCTTACTAATATGGATAAAGAAACAAAGGCTAACATGTATTCTGCAGTTTCTGCTGTTAATTGGCTCGAAAAATTCAGTTCGCTTCAGTTTATCCATTTTTTGTCGCAGTTTACAAATATTGCCGGTGATGTTTATACCTGTCCATACAGCAATGCTGCACTTGATTTTAATGAGCTGGCTGCTGTGTTCTGTAATATGCAGTCTGTTCCTAATGAAGTTCTTGAAGCAATGTTCCTTTTTTCGCAGCGCAAGCATCTTACAACAAATGCTCAGGATAAGGATATTGAAAAGGCTGTAAAAGAATTTATGGTTAAGGCTCTTGCTTTCTTTGGCACAATCCAATCGTTTGCAAATAACGTTCCGGTAAAAAGTTTAGGAAGAATTTTGAATCATGATTTTGACTGGCAGCCTGGAAATATAGAAGGGGCAGAAGCCTGGTTCCCAAGCTTTAGACTTCACTGGCGAAAAATTCAGGATATACGATGGAATGATTTTTCACGTGAACAGAAAAAACAGAGCTTAAGCGACAGCCTCAAAAATGATTTTGGACTGGAATCATTTCCGACTATGGAATACAGGCCATGGCTTAAATTATGGAATAGAATTCCATTCCGCTGTGAATTAACAGGTGGCTTTTTGTCGTGGTTCTGTACAGAAAAATATGAAAAAATAATTCCAGATTTGAATGTTGTTGCAATGGAAGGAATATTTTTTAAGAGCGAAAACCGTTCTGAATATTCAGAAGGACTTAATAATTTTTCTCTTGCAAACAGTATGATGATTGACCTTAATAGAAAGCTGTCACCAGACGGTGAATACGGTAAGCTCTTCGACGATTTTGCAACAAACAGAGTTAATACTTTCCAGGTTCAGAATCAAATCGAATCTATGATGGAACAGATAGAAGAAACTGTAAAGAATTCTATTTCATTATTCGGAAAAGGTGCCAGAACAATTGAACGAGTTTTCTATGGTTTCTTTGAAGAACAAAAAGATGGTATTCACGAGCCACTTCAGAATCTGCGAACAATAAGAGGCCACGATAACAGACGTTTTATAGATTCGCTTATTTCAATAAGAAGCCTGATTAAAAAAGTTCTTTTCTATATTGCAGAGCTTGAACCTATTGATTCCACTAAAGACTAACAATATAAACTGCCTGTACAGCAAAGATTAATTCAAAATTCCTTTGTATGGATCTGCAATATATTCATCAAGCAGTTTTTTCTCGATTGTCATTTCTTTTTCTGACGGCAGGAAATCATAAGTAAGAGAAAGCTCTTTAATAGATTTAACAACATCACCACCGTTTGCAATTACACGGTTAAAATATTCACCCTTGAAAATATTGCTGTTGATATCAATATCCTGTGCTACAGAATCTATATCAGTAATTACCCATTTGTCTTTTAAATATGTAAGGGTAAAGGTATCGTTGCATTTTGTAACGTAAATATCGTTGTTTGTGCCTTCTGTATGAATTGTATAATATTCTACAAGATGAATTGACTTGTCGCCTTTCTGAATTGTAATTCCACGTTCTTCGGTTATAGGTTCAGGTTTATCCTTATTTTTAGGAAGATCTATATATTCATCAATTGAAATACCATCAACTTTTATGTTAGTTGCTCCATACAAACCTGCATACGTAAGCTTGGTAGAATCTGTGACAGTAAGGAAATATTTTGCAGGCTTAAGATAACCGCCGTCACCACCAGAAGACTGGCGCTGCTTACTTATAACGTAAACATTGCTTATTGAATCAAGATATCTGTTTGCCGATTTTCCTTTTATAAAGGTTTGAATAAGCGGAATATCCATTGTATTCATGCCCTTAAAGAAGGTTTGAATTGTTTCTATAGAAGTAAAGCCTTTTGTCGTATAATCGTCCATATAATTCTTGTAGCCGTTTCTTATACAGATAATTCCGGCAAGAATAGCAATAAGAATTACAGTTATAGTTGTCGTATTTCGTCTGATTGTTCTTTTTGTGTTTACGCGTGATTCCTGATGCTTCTGGTATGATTTAACTTTTTCTTCAAAATCTGCATCAGAAAGTGTTGAAGAAATGTCTTCTTTTGCAGTTGCAAGCAGATCAAGCGGGAAGTCTTTTTCTGGAACAAGATCTTCGCTCTTTTTGCCCTTTGCCTTTTTACCTGGAATTGCAACAGAAGTAGAGTTGAGCTTTAAGCCGTTGTTTACAGCTTCAGCGAGAGTCTGATTAATTCCATTTACGCTAAGTTCAAGCGGAAGAAATTTTCTGTCAAGAATATCTGCATTTCTTGAAAGTGTGTCAGCAGAAGGGTAGGCAAAACGGCCTGTAAGCATTTTATAAGCAGTGCAGGCTCGTGCAAAGCAGATTGCAGGAAGTCCTTTAAGGCTTGGATTTACCCAGCAGTTGTGAAGGGCTGCCTGTTCTATAGAATCAAGTCCTGCAATTGAATACTTGAAGATATCCTGCGGAAGAAATAAAAGCCTTAATTTTCCGTCAAGTCCGTCAACAATAATACCACCGCTTCCAATTAAAGGGAGTTCACATTCTTCGTTTGCAGCCTGTGTAAAAATTGTACAGACTGCAAGCGAGGCAAGATACATATTATCCTTATCGGATTTTGAAGAATCGGCTTTTCCGCAAAGCTCATACAACTCTGAAAGAGGTAAAGCATTTTTAGAAAGCGGATTCTTTGCACAATAAAAAACTAAAGGTTCTGCGGCGCCTTCGACTTCGTAAGATTTAATATCTGTAAAGCACCATGGAGTAAATGAAAAATGCAGAGGTTTGCCGGGTTCGGAATCACATTCAGCAATTAAACCCTTCTGGGTTACGATTGTGTTAAAGTTTGTTTTTCCAAACGAATATTCATCAAGTCCGGAACAAAGCCGGAGGTCATCATCAACAATACTAACTACATTTTTCATTTTTATTCCTCTTATCGTTTTCCGTCGGCACTATACAAATAGTCAAAGTAATCCATGCTTGTGCTCAAGGTTGCAGGGTAATCTTTAAGATTATTTTTGTAAGATTCCATGCTCTTCCAGAAGGTATAGAATTCCGGATCCTTGTTGTAAGCAGCGGCGTAAATAGCAGCAGCTTCGGCATCGGCATTACCTTTGATTTCCTCTGATTTTCTGTAAGCTTCAGAAGCAATTGTACGCTTGTCACTTTCAAGACGACCAAGCCATTCAGCTTTTTTACCTTCACCAAGAGAGCGGTAAGCCTGAGCAACCTGGTTTCTGTCCTTAATCATACTGTTGTAAACAGATTCATTAAGTTCATCAGAGTATTTTACCTGACGTGGTACAATATCAATAAGTTCAATTCCGTAGCCCTTGATTTCGCTGCGTGCTTTTTCTGCCATCTGCTTACAAAGCTCACTACGGCCCTTTGTTACAACTTCGTTTGTGGTGTCGGCATTTACAAGGTTATTGATTTCAATTGTATCTTCATCTGTCTGTTCTTCGGTTCTGCTTTCGTTGATGATGTTTGAAGAACGGACAATTTCGCTCATTCTATTCTGTGTAATAACAGTACGGCATGAAGAGTCAATAATATCAGAAAGCTTGTTATAAGAATTTGTAAGAGTCTGGAAATTCTGATAGAACGCAACAGGGTCTACAATTCTCCAGCGCGAAGTAGTATCAACTATAATATACTGATTTTCCTTTGTAGGAATGCGCTGCTCGTCACCATCAAGCGACAGAATCAGCTTTGGATATTCAATTACATGATCAAGGAATGGAACCTTAAAATGGAGTCCGGAATCAGTATGAGAATTAACAATCTTGCTGAAGCGGGTTACAACAACCTGAGTTCCTTCGTTTACAATATATAAAGGACCGGCTGCAAGGAACAGAACAACAAGAATAACTATAGTAATTAACCAACCAATAAATTTTTTCATAGCTTTAGTCATTTTCTATTCCTCCTTAGTCCTTAAGATTTTTTACTGGAACAAGATTTTCAAGCTCGCTGTCTATAAGGGTAGGTTTTGTGTCACTGCCGAAAATTTCGTCCATTGTTTCAAGATAAATACGCTCTTTTGTTACTTTAGGAGAACGCTTGTATTCTTCGTAAACTGCATCAAAACGGGCAACATCACCTTTTGCCATGTTTACACGTTCTGCAGCATAACCTTCTGCAACCTGAATCTGACGGTCTGCTTCACCCTGTGCCTTTGGAATCTCTGCATTGTAAGATTCCTTACCTTCGTTGATAAAGCGCTTCATATCCTGGCTTGCCTTGTTTACGTCTTCGAATGCAGCCTGAACTTCTGCAGGAGGAACAACGTTCTGTAACTGAACTGTTGTTACGTTTATACCAAGACCAAGTGATTTAAAGTTGTCATTCATCATTGTCTGAGCCTGATCCTGAATTGTAGAACGTTCAGAACTCATTACAGCAAGAATTGCACGGTCACCTACAAGAGTATTTATTACAGAGCGTGAAATATCGCGGATTGTCTGTTCCTTTTCGTAAACTCCAAAGAGCCACTGCTTAGGATCTACAACCTTGTATTGAATAATCCATTCAACATCTACGATATTCAAGTCGCCTGTAAGCATTTCTGATTCTTCGTAAATATTGTTTTTATATTCGTTATTACGACCTGCTTTTACAGTTTTAAATCCAAACTGCTCTGCACGGACAGTAGAAATATCTACGTTATAGTTCTTATCAATTCCAAACGGAAGCTTCGCATGAAGTCCTGGTCCAACTGTTGTCGTATATTTTCCAAAGCGTGTAATAACCGCATTTTCGGTTTCGTCTACGACATAAAAACTTGAAAATCCTGCTACGATTGCGAGTGCAAGGATAATCATCCAAATGAAAAAAGAAGGTTTTATAAGTCGGTGCTTTTTAGCCGGCTTGATTGTTTCTTCTGCCATTTGCAATCTCCTTTATTTTGGCTTTATTCTTTAAAGATAATAAGAAAAACGGAAAAAAACAAGGAATTTCGATATTCTCTCTCTTTTTTGTTCTATTAGAAATTATTGATTAGATATTGTTTGTTAATTTATCTGTTTTTGTAGTTCAAGGACTTTTTGGAGGGGGAGCTTGATTGTCTGTGCAATTTGTTCTGGAGTTAGTAAATTAGTTTTTAGAAGGTTTACAGCATCTTCAATAGCCTTTTTTTGTTCGCCCTGTTGAATACCTTGTTTCAATGCTTCGGCGGCACGTTCATCGCCATATTCTTCTACAATCTTGCACATGTTTTGTACCCCCGTTTCATCTTGTTTGTAAAATCTTACCTTTTCAGCAAGCCTATTGTAATTCATTTCGTCGGCATTAGGAGTGGAGAAGTCATGCATAAGCTTGCCGAGGGCATCATCACCCCTGTATTCTCCATTGACGTACATTATATTACAACCATCGTCAAAAGGCAAATATTTCCCGTCTTCATCCTTTATATTTAAGATTTTGCTTACAAAATAAATTGGTTCGTTTTTTCCGAAAAGATCATGTTCTAAAATAAAAATGATATAAAGATTTGGTAGATCCTCAAAATCTTTTTTCTTTTTGAGAGAATGGCTGTCAAGCATTGCTTGATGATAGCGGATTCTTTTTGCTCCGGCACCTTTGTCTGCTCTTTGTATCTCAATGTTATATTCTGTTTTAAAAATATCTTCTGCAACAATATCCAAAGTAACTGAACGCCCAAAAAGATTATGTTTTTGGGCCTGTGTCATAGATTTTGTTACCCTAAGATCATTTCTGTTTAAAAGAATTCTGATTAATAATTCAGTTGCTTCCTTATCACCGCTAAAGACTACCGTCATAAGTTCGTCATCAATGAGTCTAAGATTCTTAATCCGTTCCATAACAGCTGGATTAATGTTGTCAAAAATAGTTTGCGCCATATTATTCCCTCGTATAATTTCTCTGGATATAATTCCCTACCGCAACGCGATACCCATTGGAATTATTTATTTCTATACTATATATATATGATAAAAAAGGGGACTTTATACAAAAAAACTGGAAAAAAATCACAAAAAACAATAATTATTTTGAAAAATTTATTTTATTGGCTTTTTGAATATTAATTACAAAAAATTGAATTCTAATAGTTTTATTTCTATGAATTATTGATTTTAATAATCATAAGTTTTACAATTTTTATTATGGAATCAAATTTCAAAAGATTTTTCTTTATTCAATTTGTATTATTATATTTCTTTTTATCCAAACAAATCTATGCAAAACCTATAAATGATATACAAGAATTGAATGGAGTATGGAAATGTAACGAATGTACAGTTACTTATCCTTTTCAGATAAATGAAAATGATTTTTTGATGGTAGAATTTAAAAAAAAGGATGTTACAAATGATTGGTTTGATATTTGTGAATCGAGAGGATTGACATTCAAGGAATCATTATTAATTAAAAATGTGATTATTTCAAAGATTTTTGGTAAAGATTATCCACTTGCAAACGAACTTGGTGTTAATGAAGGAATAAAAATATCATACAATGAGAATTTAAAGAAACCAAGAATAAGAGCTCAACGCATAATTCTTATTCCTGCTGATGTTATTCTTTGTAATTTAAATCATTTTGATATTTCTGGTCTTAAATTAAAGATGACATCTTCGATAATTTTTCAAAATTCACAAATTGAAGATTTTTATCTTGGGAAAAAATTAAATAAGAAGGTTCTTTTTTAATGTTAAAACGAAAACTGTTAATTATCTTTTTACTTTTCAATTCATTACTTTTATTTTCAAAGGAATATGGATTAGTTTTATCAGGTGGTGGAGGAAAAGGTGCTTACCAGGTTGGAGTTTGGAAAGCTCTTAACGAATATGGTATTGCATCAAAAATAACAGCAATAAGTGGAGCAAGTGTTGGTGGGTTAAATGCTGCTTTATTTGCATCTGAATCTATTGATAAGATAGAAAATTTATGGATTGAAGATGCCCCAGAGTACATGGTTAATGATTATGAAACAATATCTCAAAACGGTTTAGGAACAATGATTGATGGAGTCAATATATGTAATATTACTAATCTTTTATATCCTGAAATATATGTTGATGCCTTAAGAGATTCTGATTGGGAAATTTGTTATTTTAAATTAAATAACTATCGAGATACCGATATAAAACAATTACTACTTGCAACATCAGCTGTACCTTTGTTGTGTGATAAAATTTTTTTTGAAAATGATTTTTATTCAGATGGAGGAGGCTTATTATTTCATCTTTTTGGGAATAACTTACCATGGGAACCAATCGAAGAAATGGCAAGTAATCCAAAATTTGATATAGATACTATATTTCTTGTGTATCTAAAAGATAAATATCTGGATAATCTTGATTTTATCCCTGGTTTTAAGATTATTCCTATTATCCCAAGCGAATGGCTGGGAGGATTGATATTGGGAACACTAAACTTTAATAGAAATAACATAAGATATCTTATTGAATTAGGGTATAAGGATACTGTAAAAGTACTACAAGAGAATAATTATTTTCCAGTTTCTGATTTTTGGTTTCAATAGATTATTCTTTTTTTGAGACGGTTCAATTTCTTGATTTGCATTTATAATAATTGCTGTTATAATAAAGATATGAAAGAGAAAATAAACGAAAAAAAATCTTTATTGCGTGAAGCAGAGAAAATTAAACAAGAAACTGGGTTTAATCCTAAAAGAGAAATGAAAGTTCATCGTCATGGAAGCGGATTTTTTGGTGGAATTCTTACAAAGATAATCATAATTCTTTTTCTACTTATTGTTCTTTTGTTTGGTGGGTACTATGTATTTACAAAGAAATTTGCTCCAAAAAAAGAAGTAAATGTTGCTATAGTAATGAGCCAATTGTCACTTTGTCAGGAGTTGGTAACTGCGAAAAATCGTTATAGTGATATTGTTTCTGTTAATAAATCGAAGTTTTTAGGAAAAAGTTTCGCAATCGTAAAGTTTACAGGAATCATTCGTATGGGTATTCCTGATATTACCAAAAGTGATATTGAAGTATATAATGAAGGAAAATCTTTAAGAATACGTATTCCTGATGTTGAAGTTTTGGGAAATGAAATAGAATCTCAAGAAGTCTTTGATGAAGCTCATAATATTTTTATTCCTATTACTTTGGATGAAGTCTTCACCGAACTTGAAAAAAAGAAAAATGACACTCTTGAAGATTTGATTGATGAAGGTATTTTAAACGATGCCCGCGAAAATGCCAAAAAAGTAATTCAGCAGATTATGATGGCAGCAGGCTTTGAAGAAGTTATAGTTGTTTAATCTACTACAATTACCGATGCACTGCGCCCGTCAAGAGTGTATGCTTTTTCTGGATTTGTGTTATCAAGCACAGGTGTAAGACCTATATAGTAATTATAGTAATATTTTCCAGATGGTAATGGTAATGAAAGCTCATAAAAGCCTGGCGAAGTTTCTTCCAGAGAGTAAATCCATGGATCCCAGTTTGTAAAAGTGCCTGCAAGATGAAGATTCAGGCCTTCTTCGCCTTTATATATGAAGCGGACAATGTCATCCTTTGTTTTTTCTGTATATTCGTATATTTTTCCAAGGTTATCGATTTTAGAAAAATATAAATTTACGCTGTCGTCATATTCTTTGTTTGGATTAAGCGGATCTGTTGTCCAAAGCCCATCCATAATGAGTCTATATTTAATTGTCTGAATTTTATGCTTGCGCTCGTAGCAGTAAAACATATGAACAGGTGTTTTATTTCCATCGGCATCGACCTTCATAAGAATCTGGAACGGATGAATAATCTGATAGTTTTCAAAATCAAATGCAATACCAACACTGCGGTGGTCTGTTCCTGCTGTAAAGATAATATAATCTTCTGTAATTACAGGTTCACCAGGTTCTTCAATTTCGTGAATTAATTTGTCCAGCTCATAAGGCTGATAGATAATTTCTTTTTCTTTCGCAGCAGCAGTCATAACAACCCCCGCCACCAAAAGCGCCATCATAGCGAAAAATTTACACTTGTTCATACCGTCAGTATCGGCGTAAGAAAAAAAAATATAAGAAAAAATTATAAGAATGAAAAAATGCTCCCGCGGAGAACGTCGGTTACTTCGTAACCTAACCAAGTTTTCTTCGAAAACTTGCAATTTTGCTCCGCCGAGAACGCGGATAGGAAATTATTCCGAAGTGCAGACCTGCCTGCGGCAGCCCTGCACTTCCCGCGTTCAACGCTCCGCAAAACCAGAACCTCCTCTCCGCATTTTTTCAATATTGTTTCTATATATTATATTTTTTCTTCTTAAGTCAAAACCTTTATCTGCCGTTCATATAAGAAGAGTAGTATACTTGTATTTTGGTGGAAATAAGGGGTA